>DASSDE010001174.1:0-11006 GCA_035697365.1 Kribbella sp.
CGGGCCGGCGTGAAGACCACGATCGTGACGTCGTCCGGTACCAGCTCCGACGTGGCGAGCAGCCGGACGAAGTCGAAGTCGGTCTGCGACGCGGACGGGTACCCGACCTCGATCTCCTTGTAGCCGATGGCAACCATCAGCTCGAAGAACTTGCGCTTCCGCTCCGGGTCCATCGGCTCGGCCAGGGCCTGGTTGCCGTCGCGGAGGTCGACAGGCACCCAGAGCGGCGCTTCACTGATCCGGCGGTCCGGCCAGGTGCGTTCGACCGGCGCGACCGGGACCTTGGCGAAGATGTCGCGGTACCGGTGGCTGGGCATCGGGGAGGGCTGCTGGCGGTTCATGGTGTGGGTCCTTCCAAGACGGTGGAGGACCGGCGGACGACTGCACTCCACGGTGGGAGCGCCGGTCGATCAGCTCCCGCCGTGGCGGCCAAGAAGGAGGAGACCCGGGAGCTTGCGCATGCCGAGCACCGTATCAACTCCTCAGACAAGCCGACAACTCAGAGCCGGTTATCCTGACCCGCATGATTCGCCGTCACCCACTCGCCGAGCAGGCCGCCGAGGAGCTCCTGCGCCGGATCGGCAGCGGCGAGTTCACGCTCGGCGCCAAGCTCCCGGGCGAGACCACACTGGCCGCGCAGCTGGGAGTCGGCCGGTCGACGATCCGCGAGGCGGTTCGCGAGCTCGCGGGCCGCCGGGTGCTGGAGAGCAGGCAGGGCGCGGGCGTGTTCGTGATCGCGCTGCAGGCCGCCGAGGACTGGGACAAGGTCCTGCGGAAGGCCGACATCACCGACGTCCTCGAGGGACGGCTGGCCATCGAGACCGAGGGCGCCCGGCTCGCAGCGTCTCGTCGTACGCCGGGGGACCTGAAGAACTTCCGCTACACCCTGGCCGACCGCAAGCGCGCAGCCGCGAACGCGCCGGACGACTGGTACATCGAGGCGGATCTCGCCTTCCACCGCGCCGTGGTGACGGCTGCGCACAATGCCGTACTGACCGAGCTCTTCGACACCTTCGTGCCGCGGATCCGGCGGGCGATGATCGACATGCTCAAACTCGACGACGAGCACCGTCACCGGCACGACCAGGCTGCCCACGAGGCGATCGCGGACGCGATCCGCGCGAAGGACCCGGAGCTCGCCGCCACCCGGTCCCGCGAGCACCTCAGCGCAGTCCGGAGCTCAGTCAGCTAGGGGGCCTGTGTGATGATCCAGCGCCTACTGCGGGGCACTCGGCACGGCACCTCCTCGCTACGGCGCTGCATCATCACACAGGCCCCGGTGCTGCTCGTGGAGCGAGCGGAGCCACGGGGTGAGAGCGTCGAGGTCCTGGACGTTGTCCTGCGGGATGGAGATCGGGCGCGTACGGCGGTCCGCCGGGTTGACCTGGACAGCCCGCGCGAACGGGAAGCCGGACGGATCGCCGATGCTGCTGATGCCCGACCAGCGCAAGCTGCGGCCGCGGGTGATGCCCTCGGCGTCGACCGTGATGACCGGGCGGTTCGTGGACAGCTGCCAGGCGGTCAGTCCGGTGCCGTAGACGAACGCCGCGAGCGCTGTCAGCCGCAGTACGCCGAGGGCGCCGGACACACCGTCCGCGCGCAGGTGGTCGACGTTCGTCCAGGCCGAGAGCACCATCAGCAGGGCGACCCCGGCCAGCCGTACCGCGAGTCGGCCACGACGCGGAGGAAACGCGACGCGGCCCTTGGACTCCAGCTCGGAGGACCAGGCCTCGGCGGACACCGTCAGGAACTCCGCTTCGGTGCCAGCTCGGCTGCGGTCGGCGGGTCGGCGCCGTGCCGCGTACAGGTGATCGCAGCCGCCCGGACCGCGTAGTCCACGACGTCGCGCAGATCGTCGGTGGTCAACCCGGCCAGCCGGCGATCGCCGAGCAGACCTCGCTGCTCCAGCCCGGCGATGAGCGCGGACATGAACGAGTCGCCGGCGCCGACCGTGTCGACGACGTCGATCGCGGGCGCGGTCACGTCGACCTGCGCGTCCCGGCTGACGCCGAGCGCACCCTTGCCGCCGCGGGTGATCACCACGCACTGCGTACGCTCCGCTGCCAGCAGCTCCTGCGCGATGTCGACCGGCTCGACGCCCGGGCGCAGGAACTCACAGTCCTCGTCGCTCAGCTTCACCAGATCGCTCAGCGCGGCGAGCTTCCGTACGGCGGCCCACGTCGACTCCGGATCGGGGGTGATGCTCGGCCGCGCGTTCGGGTCGAGCGTCACGGTCACCGGCTGATCGGCGACCGACTCCAGGAACTCGCGGATCGCCGCGGCGCCCGGCTCCAGCACGGTCGCGATCGACCCGGTGTGGATGGCCGGGCAGCCCCGAGAAAGCGACAGCGCCGGCGGCTCCCAGGCGATGTCGAACTGGTACGTCGCGACGCCCTCAGCGTCCAGCGTCGCGGTCGCCGTACTGGTCCGGAAACTCGGGTCGACCGACCCCGGAGCGAGCTGCACGCCGTTCCCGAACAGGTGCGCGCCGAGCTGGTCGCCGTACGTGTCCGTCCCGAACCGTGTCACCAGCTCGGTCGGTACGCCGAGTCGGGCCAGCCCGACCGCGACGTTCGCGGGGGAGCCCCCAGGCGTCGCCTTGGTCTTGCCGTTGCCGTTCCGCGGCTTGCCGGCCGGACCGGGAACCACGATGTCCACGAGAGCCTCGCCGATGACGAGCACCGGTGCGCTCATCGGGCGTACTCGGAGTCGCGGCGCGAGCGCATCATCGGCGACTGGTCGGCTCGGCCTCTGCCTCTGGTTCGCCCGCTGCGCTCGCTCATGTGAACGGATCGTAGCCAACGCCCTTGGGCGGTGTTCGGGCGGATTGCGCGTCGCGAGACACTGTGGGCATGAGTTCCACAGGTCAGGGCGGTTCCGGCGAGGCTGCCGCTCCCGAATCGGCGCCGGCGCACGCGCAGGAGCAGGCGGAGGCGGCCGCTCGGGAGAAGGCGCAGGTCCAGGCCGAGGCGAACGAGTACCGCCAGGCGTACCGCCGGGACAAGGCCAAGTCGCAGACCGTCGGGAACATGGTGTTCGCGCTGGTCATCTGCCTGGCCGTGGTCGCGTTCCTGATCGTCGTGACGTGGCGGCCCAAGCAGGAGAAGGTGAACGCGGTCGAGTACACCGCGCAACTGCAGGACGCCCGCAAGGACGCGCCGTGGGTCCGCGGCCCGGAGCCGATGCCGGCCGGCTGGACCGCGACCAGCGTGGAGTTCCGGCACCCGCAGCAGGAGCCGATCACCTGGCACCTCGGGACCGTGACGAACGAGAAGAAATACGTCGGCCTCGAGCAGTCGAATGTGACCACCGGCAAATTCCCCGCTGACAAGCTCGGCCGGACCTCGGACGACGGCACCACGACGGTCGCCGGCGTCACCTGGCGGCGGAAGATCCTGCTCGACCGGAAGGACGAGAACGCCTTGATCCTGGTGGGTTCCGGCGTCACCACGATCGTCACCGGGAATGCCGGCTATCCGGCACTTGAAGCGTTTGCTTCGGCCCTGCATTGAGTTGACCGGGCCTTTGTGCTGACCTGAACTGGCCGGTATTGACCATTTTCCGGGCATTTCCGCCCACTTTCCGGACGGTCGTTGACACGTGCCCACGGCAAGCGGTTCGATCGAAGCTCGGCTTGTACGCTCGGGGACCAGCGGAAAGAGTCTCCTATGGCCACGCCGTCCCGGGCGCGGAGTTGATCGCGGATGTTCATCACGGGGCTTGTGCTGGGGGCCGACAGCTCACCGCACCTTGGCGGGCCCTGGCAGTTGCTCGCCTACCAGGGCGGGACGTTGTTCGGCGCCACGCTCGACGGTGCGCGGGAGTGCGGGTTCGACCAGTTGGTGGTGACGCTGGGGACCGCGTCGGAGCAGATCCACGACCGGATCGACCTGGACGGCGTCCGCGTGGTCGAGTCGCCGCACGCCGACACCGGCAGCGCGTCGATCGTGCCCGCGCTGGACGCGGTCGACCGGCGCGCCGACGGCATCGTCGTACTGCTCGGTGATCAGCCCGGCGTCACCTCGGCGACCGTCTGGTCGCTGGTCGCCGAGGTTTCGACCCCGATCGGCGTCTGCCGGTACGACGACGGCGAGGGGCATCCGTGCTGGTTCGGGCGCGAACTGTTCGGCGAGCTCCGCGACCTGCGCAGCGACGCCGACCTCTGGGACCCGATCAACGGCGGCACCCATCCGGTCACCAGAGTCGATGCCATCGGCAACATGCCGCCCCGCGCCACCACCTGGTCCGCCTACCACCAACTCCTCGCCGGCCACCCCACCGCACCGGAAGACCTCCCGCACTCCGCGCTGGCGCCCCCACACCCGCGCCCGCGCCGCCGCACCACCACCTGACGCACCGGCTAGTCGGCGCCGGCTAGCCGGAGGCCTATGACGCCGGTGACGATCAAGGCGAGGCAGGCCAGGCGGGTCGGGGTGACCGGCTCGTGGAACACGACGATGCCGAGCGTCACCACGCCGACCGAGCCCACGCCGGTCCAGATCGCGTACGCCGTACCGACCGGGAGACGGTCGAGTGTCTTCGCGAGCAGCGCGACCGAGATCACCCCGAACACGAGAACACCGACTGTCGGCCAGAACCTGCTGAACCCCTCGCTCGGTTTCAGGCTGAGCGCGAACGCGATCTCGAACGCCGCCGCGGCGAGCAGAATGAGCCAGGCCATCAGGCCGCCTGTGCTCCCCGCAGTTGCCGGTGCGTCACGCTCGCGACCCGGGCGCCGAGCGCCGACGCCGTCCGCAGATCGGTGGCCGGCGGCGCCTTCTCCGCCGACAGGTCCGCGTCGGACTGCGCCATCGCGCCCAGCCAACTGCCGAGCCGGTTGAGGTCCTCGATGCTCGCGGTGCTCTCCGCCCAGCCCGGGTAGATGTCGAGGCCGACCCAGATCATCCCGTGCTGGGCGGCGAACACCGCCAGGTCGACGAGGCTGTTCAGCTTGTCGCCGGACATGGCCTTCGAGTTCGTGAAGCCGGCCGCGATCTTGTCCCGCCAGGCGAGGTCGGCGGCCCAGATCCGGACGCTCTCCTCGGCGAACTTCTTGAACACCCAGCTCGGGCTCCCCATGTAGGTCGGCGTGCCGAACACGATGCCGTCCGCAGCGGTCAGCCGCGCCCACACGTCCTCGGTCAG
The DNA here is from genome assembly GCA_035697365.1 of Kribbella sp. GTDB lineage: Bacteria > Actinomycetota > Actinomycetes > Propionibacteriales > Kribbellaceae > Kribbella. Next base: position 5,146 of record DASSDE010001174.1, read on the forward strand.
GTCGTCGATCGGCACCAGGTCGACGCTCGTACCCGGAACCGAGGCGGCGCCGGCGGCGACTGCCTCCGCCTGCTTCGCGGTGTGCCCGTAGCCCGAGTGGTACGCGACGGCGATCCGCGCGTTCGTGTTGCTCATGTGCTTCCTCCGGAGTCGTTAGCGGACTACAGTCCGTCTTATGAACGACAGTACCGGACCGCAGTCCGCTTCACAACAGGGTCTGCCGATCGTGGGTGAGCCACGGCCGGAGCGAGCCGATGCGCGGCGCAATCGCCTGCGTGTACTGGAGGCGGCCGAGCGGCTGTTCACCGAGCACGGGGTGAAGAACGTCTCGCTCGACACGATCGCCGCGGAGGCAGGCGTCGGGAAGGGGACGGTGTTCCGGCGGTTCGGTGATCGTGCGGGGCTCGCGGTCGCGCTGCTGGACGAGCGTGAACAGGAACTGCAGGCCAAGCTCCTCAGCGGGCCGCCACCGCTCGGTCCGGGCGCCACGCCGCTGGTCCGCGTGACGGCGTTCCTCGATGCGTACCTCGACCTGCTCGACCGGCACGTCGCGTTGTTCATGGACAGCGAGAACGCGTCGGACGGCGCGCGCTACCGCATCGGCTCGTACCACCTGTGGCACCGCCACCTGTCACACCTGATCGAAACCGCGCGCCCGGACTTGGATGCCGACTACACGGCCCACGCCCTCCTGGCGCCGCTCGCGGCCGACCTGCACAACGCCCTTCGCACCCAGGGCTTCGAGCTCGACCGCCTGAAGGCAGGTCTCCGGGCGGTGGCTACAAACCTGCTGTCATCCTGAGCTCGGGCAGGTCGTTCAGCGACGAGTACGCCCGGTCGGCTGTCTCGACGAACCCGTAGCGCGCGTAGAACCTTCGCGCCCGATTGTTTGCCTCGAGCACCCATAGTTGGACGGTGTCGCAGCCGGACTTGCGGAGGTCAGCGCAAGCAGCGTCAGCGAGGGCCCGGCCGGCGCCGGTTCCCCAGTGGTCGGGGTGGACGAACAACGCGTACAACTCGCCGGTCGTCGGCGGGGCTTGTGGATCACGCTCCGGCCCGACGCCTGCGTACCCAATGACGTTGTCGTCGAGCAGGGCGACGAGCAGGCGGGAGCGTCCGGCGGTGATGCTGTCGGTCCAGGAGGCGGCGATGGTGGTCGGGTCCATTGCGTCGAGGAAGTCCTGGGGGACCAGGCCGGTGAAAGCGGCGTGCCAACTGGCGACGCGCGCTTCGGCAGCCGCGAAAAGATCGGCAGGGCGAGCGAGCCGGGTCGCCGGCGGCGGGTACCGGGGCGTCTGTGGCGCCGGTCGCGTGTTCAGTTGGGCTTTTCCTCGTGGGCGGCCTGGGCTTTGGTGAGGCGTTCGCGGGCGCCGTCCAGCCAGCGCTGGCAGGTGCCGGCGAGCTCCTCGCCGCGCTCCCACAGGGCCAGGGATTCCTCGAGCGACGTGCCGCCGGCTTCGAGCTTGCGGACCACGTCGACGAGCTCCTCGCGGGCCTGTTCGTATGTCATCTCGGGTCGGTCGGCACTCACGCGTTCTCCTCGGACTTGACTTCGACCGTGAATCGGCCGTCACTGACCCGCGCCTGCAGCAGGTCTCCCGGCGCCACTTGCGCCACTTCCCGAACCGCGGTCCCGTCGGCCAGTTGGAGCACCGAGTACCCGCGCTCCAGCGTCGCCTTCGGGGACAGCGCCCGGACGCTTGCCAGCCGGTGCGCGATGTCGTCGCTCGCCCGGTCGAGTCGATGGGTGAGCGTCCGGCGACTGCGCTCGATCAGCGCCGCGACCTCGTCGGAACGCCGTTGCAGGTCGGTGACCGGCGCCGCGAGGGCCGGGCGCGAACGGATCGAGGCCAGCGCGTGCGTCTCGCGATCCAGCCAGGACGTGATCGCCCGCAGCCCCCGTTCGCGCAGCATCCGGACACCGTCCAGCTCCTCGCGGACGTCGGGCACGATCCGTTTCGCCGCATCGGTCGGTGTCGAGGCGCGCAGGTCCGCGACCAGGTCGAGCAGCGGCGAGTCCGGCTCGTGGCCGATCGCGCTCACCACCGGAGTGCTCGTCTTGGACACCGCGCGGATCAGTCCCTCGTCGGAGAACGGGAGCAGGTCCTCCAACGACCCCCCGCCGCGCGCGATCACGATCACCTCGACCGCATCGTCCGCGTCCAGCTTCCGCAGGGCCTGCATCACCTCGCCGGCCGCCGACGGGCCCTGGACGGACGCGTACTCGATCCGGAAGGCGACGGCCGGCCACCGGCGCTTCGCGTTCTCCAGGACGTCGCGCTCGGCGGCGGAGTCGCGCCCGCAGATCAGGCCGATCGTGTGCGGCAGGAAGGGCAGCTTCTGCTTGCGGTACGACTCGAAGAGGCCCTCGGCGCCGAGCAGCTGCTTGAGCCGCTCGATCCGCGCGAGCAGCTCGCCGATCCCGACATGCCGGATCTCGCTGACCGCGAGCGCGAGCGTCCCGCGCCGGGCGAAGAAGTTCGGCTTTGCGTGCACGAGGACGCGCGAACCGTCCCGGACCTCGACGGTCTCGAACACCCGCCGGTTGCAGGTGAACCGCAGCGAGATGTCCGCGTCGGTGTCGCGGAGCGTGCCGAACACGGTCGTCGTACCGCGCCCGATCGAGACGTCCGTCAGCTGCCCCTCGACCCACACGGACCCGAGCTGGTTGATCCAGCTCGCAATCCCGTTCGCGATCGTGCGAACGGCCGCAGGCGCTTCCGGCGACGTCTCCAAAGCCACGCCCAAGACCCTACGGCCCCGCACCGACAATCCCTAACGTTGAGTAATGCGTCCACTCCTGCTGCTGGATTTCGACGGCCCGCTCAACCCGCACGCCGCCGACGGCATCCCGCCTGGCTATCAGCGCCACGAGATCACCGAGGGCCCGAAGACCTGGCACGTCCTCCTCAACCCGCAGCATGGCGTCGAGCTCAACGCACTCACAGAGACCTTCGACCTGGTGTGGGCGAGCAGTTGGGAGCTCGGTGCCAATCGCCTGCTCGGTCCGCTGCTCGGGCTGCCTGAACTGCCCACGATCCGCTGGCCCGACCGTGCTCCGGTACGCCATGGGGCCTGGAAGGCGCCGTACATCGCCGAATGGGTCGGCGATCGCCCGTTCGCCTGGGTCGACGACGAGATCGGCGATCCGGAGCGGGAACGCTTTCCTGGCCAACTGATCCTTCCGGTCGACGCAGCGGCAGGGCTGACCGGAAACCACTTCGCCGTCCTCCGCTCGTGGGCCCGAAAACCCTTTGCGGACAAGGGTTTCCCCAGGCATTCTTGACGCACTGGTAACACCTCCCACGGAGGAGCCGCCCGGACAGGGCGGGCGGCTCCCCGACGTACTTCCGTGGTGACGCTGTTCACACCGTCCGATGTGGGCGTGTCGATCGCGGCCCGTACGATGGGCGGCGTGACTGAGGAGACCGGTACGACGACCAAGCGGGTGCTGCTCGCGGCCCCCCGCGGGTACTGCGCGGGCGTGGACCGGGCCGTGGTAGCGGTGGAGAAGGCGCTCGATCTGTACGGGCCGCCGGTGTACGTGCGCAAGGAGATCGTGCACAACAAGTACGTCGTGCAGACCTTGCAGAAACGCGGCGCGATCTTCGTCGACGAGACCGCCGAGGTGCCCGAGGGCGAGACGGTGATCTTCTCCGCGCACGGCGTCGCCCCGGTGGTGCACGAAGAGGCGGCCTCCCGGCAGCTGAAGACCATCGACGCGACCTGCCCGCTGGTCACCAAGGTGCACCACGAGGCGAAGCGGTTCGCAGCGACCGACTACGACATCCTGCTGATCGGCCACGAGGGCCACGAGGAGGTCATCGGCACCTCCGGCGAGGCCCCCGAGCACGTACACCTGGTCGACGGGCCGAACGACGTACCGAACGTCACGGTCCGCGACCCTGAGAAGGTTGTCTGGCTGTCCCAGACCACGCTGTCCGTCGACGAGACGATGGAGACGGTACGCCGGCTCCGCGAGCGCTTCCCGCACTTGCAGGATCCGCCGAGCGACGACATCTGCTACGCCACCCAGAACCGGCAGGCAGCGGTCAAGAAGCTCGCCCCTGAGGCCGACCTGATGCTCGTCGTCGGCTCCCGGAACTCGTCGAACTCGGTCCGCCTGGTCGAGGTCGCGGTGGAGCACGGCGCCAAGGCCGGCTACCTGGTCGACTTCGCCGACGAGATCGACGAGGCCTGGCTGGAGGGCGTCGACTCGGTCGGGGTCAGCAGCGGTGCGAGCGTCCCCGAGGTGCTCGTCCGCGACGTACTGCGCTGGCTCGCCGAGCGTGGGTACGGCGACGTCCAGGAGATCACGGCCGCGGAGGAGAGCCTGACGTTCGCTCTCCCCCGCGACCTGCGCACCGACCTGAAGGCTGCCGGCCTCCCCACCACCGGCACCTCCGACCACGCCTGGACTATTTGACCGTCACGTTCGCCGTCGCGGTCACCGGGACCCAGCCCTTCGCGCCGCAGTACCGGACCGTGTAGCTGATCTTGTAGGTGCCGGCCTTCGTGTAGGTGTGATTGCTCGGTGGTGTCGGCGCCGGCGACATCCAGTCGATCAGCGCCCTCGTCTGCCGGCCGGTTTTCGTGGTGTGGGAATCCACGCAGTTGACCGTGCCGGCGTCCGAGCCGTTCTGCTGGCCGTCGCCGAACGTGTAGCTCTCGCTGCCGAGAACAGAGGTGAACGAGCCGGACTTGTCGTCACCGATCGGCACCCGGACCGTTCCCTTGGCGGTCATGTTGACCGTCACCACCCGGCCCTTCACGACCGGGTGCAGGCTGACGTCCAGGTTGAGCCGCGGTGCGGCCGGAGTGTTCGAGCTGCTCGACGTCGAGGCTGGTGGCGGGGTGTTCGTGTTCTGCGTGTTGGGGTTCGGGGTGTGCGCGGCGCCACCTACGTGGGCGGATGCAGTGCTCCCCGTGGTCCCGGTCGTGGCTGGGTTTCGCGTGGGTGTTGTGGTGGGGGTGGATGAGGGTGGCGGCGTGCTGGTGGGTGCCACGACGGTCGGGGTGTTGGAGACCGGTGGGCGGCCGTCGATGTCGGTGACGTTGTTGACGGCGAACGCCACGGCGACCACCGCGGCGGCGGTCAGGGTGAGCGCACCGGCGGTACGCCGGCGTCGTGCCGTCCGGACCCGGGCGAACACGGCCTCGCTGGGCACTGTGCTCGGCGGCGGCGGATCGGCAACCAGTTGCTCGAACTTGTTCTTCAGATCGTCGGTCATGTCAGCCCTCCTTCTGGACCGTGGGGCGCATCGCGGCAGGGTTCGTGGTGGGGATCGCGGTGATCAGTTCGTGTTCGCGGAGCTTCGCCAGCCCGCGGGAGACACTCGACTTCACGGTGCCGATCGAGCAGCCCATGATCTGGGCGATCTCGGCCTCCGGAAGGTCTTCGAAGTACCGCAGGACCAGCGCCGCGCGGGTACGGCGGGGCAGTGTCGCGAGCGCCCGGAGCAACAGGTCCCGGTCGTCGACCGAGCCGTACTGCTCGTGGGCGCCGTGCTCGGGCAACTGCTCGGTCGGTGTTTCGCCGCGCCACTTCCGCCGCCACCACTGCGTGCTGGTGTTCACCATCACGGTCCGGGTGTAGCTCTCCAGCGCGGTGCCGCTGCGCAAGGAATTCCGGTGGAACCACACCTTCGTCAGCGCGGTCTGCACCAGATCCTCGGCAAGATGCCATTCACCCGTCAGCAGGTATCCGAACCGCTGCAGTGCGGTGAACCGCCCGTCCACGAACTCGGCGAATTCGTGGTCGCGTCCTGGATCCATCCCAACCCCCATCTCGTTCAACTCGGTCAGACTTGTGATGCCTGAGCGGGCCGGAAAGGTTGAGCGGTGCTCCGGGCCGATTTCAG
>DASSDE010001175.1:0-2378 GCA_035697365.1 Kribbella sp.
GCGTTCCGGCACGTCGGGAACCGCTGGTACATCTACTACACCGCCTCCGACGGCGTGGACGCGAACCACCGGATGTACGTGCTCGAGTCCGCCGGCGACGACCCGCTCGGGCCGTACAGCTTCAAGGCGAAGATCGCGGACTTCGGCGAGTACGCGATCGACGGCGAACCGTTCACGATCAACGGTCAGCAGTACTTCGTCTGGACCGGCCCGGGCCGCGGTCAGGGCGGGCCGGCGCAGTTGTACATCGTCCGGATGAGCAACCCGTGGACCGCGACCGGCGACCGGGTGGCGATCCCGGCCGACGGCGGGTGCACCGAAGTACGCGAGGGACCGACCCCGCTGTACGGCGCGACGCGCACGTTCCTGACGTACTCGACGTGTGACACCGGCAAGCCGGACTACCAACTGTGGATGAAGAGCATCGCGAACGGCGCCGACCCGATGGTCGCGTCGAACTGGGTGCAGCACGCCGGCCCGGTCTTCTCCCGCAACGACGAGACCGGAGTGTGGGGACCCGGCCATCACTCGTTCTTCAAATCGCCGGACGGCAGCGAGGACTGGATCGCGTACCACGGAAAGAACACCAAGGTGTATACGTATTCATTCCGTACGACGCGCGTCCAGAAGATCACCTGGAACGCGGACGGCACGCCGAACCTCGGCCGCCCGCTCGCGGCCGGCGCGACGCAGGACCTCCCGTCGGGTGATCCGGGCTCGGCGAACCACTGGATCAACGACACCGACGCCGCGGTCGCGTACTCCGGCACCTGGAGCTCGGGATCCGGCTGCGGCAACCAGTGTTTCTGGGGCAACGACCATTGGAGCGGCGAGACGAACGCGACCGCGACGATCAGCTTCAACGGCACGCGCGCGGCCCTCCTCAGCGTCGCCGACACCGGCAACGGGATCGCCGCGATCTCGATCGACGGCGGCGCCGAGCAACCCGTCGACTACTACAGCTCGATCCGCGTCGGCGAACAGCTCATGTACACCACCCCCACGCTTGCCGCCGGCCCCCACACCCTCCGGGTCCGGGTGACCGGCGACAAGAACCCCGCGTCCACCAGCACCGTCATCAGCCTCGACCGCATCGAGGTCTACTAGGGCGTGTCTGGTGATTCCGTGCCGAGTGCCCCGCAGTAGGCGGGGAATCACCAGACACGCCCTTATCCCTTCAGGCCGCTGGAGAAGCCGCGGATGACGTAGCGCTGCAGGAGCAGGAACAACAGCAGGATCGGCAGGGCCGCGAGCACCAGGCCGGCCGCGACGAGCCCGTAGTCGGACGTGTATTCGTTGACGAAGGCAAATACCCGTACCGGCACGGTCTCCCGGCCCGAGCCGCCGAGGTAGAGCAGCGGAGTGAAGAAGTCGTTCCAGATGTGGACGGCGTTGAGGATCAGCACCGTCCCGGTGATCGGCCTCAGCAGCGGGAAGATCACGTGCGCGAACGCCTGCAGGTGCGACGCCCCGTCGATCAGGGCGGCGTTCGTGTAGTCGGCCGGCAACGAGCGGATGAAGCCGGTGTAGAGGAAGATCGTGAACGGCAACTGGATGCCGGTGTAGAACAGGATCATCCCCTGGTACGTACCGAGCAGGCCGAGGTTGTTGACCAGCTGGTACAGCGGGATCATCCCGAGCTGGAACGGCAGGATGATCCCGACCAGGAACAGGATGTAGAGCGTGTAGCTCAACCGCGTCGCCGTACGGGCCAGGAAGTATGCAGCCAGCGAACCCAGCACGATGAGCGCGACAACACTGCTCACTGTGATCAGTGTGCTGTGCAGCAAGGCCGACCCGAGGGCCGCCGACCGCCACGCCTCGCCAAAGCTCCCGACGGACGGCGGCGAGGGCAGCGACAGCGGCTTGTTGGCGATCTGTTCCGGGTCCTTGAACGCCAGCGTCACGAGCGCGTACACCGGGAACAGGAACGCGATCGCGACCGCCACCATGACGACCTCGAGGATGAACGTCCGCGGACGGTAGCCGGTTCTCATGCAGCCGTCTCCCTCGAACGCAGGTACCCGATCTGGATGAACGACACCGCCGCGACGAAGATCGCCAGCACCAGTGCGACCGCAGTGCTGTAGCCGAACTTCCCGTACACGAAGGCCTGTTTGTAGAGCACCGTCGACAGCGTGTCGGTGGCGTACCCCGGGCCGCCGTTCGTCATCGAGATGATCTGCGTGAACAAGGTCAGCCCGCCGACCGTGGACAGCATCAGGTTGATCGTCACGGCCGGCGCGAGCAGCGGCCAGGTGATGTGCCGGAAGCGCGCGACCGTACCGGCGCCGTCGACCATCGCGGACTCGTGCAGCTCGGCCGGTACTCCCTCGAGCCCGGCCAGGAAGATCACCATCGAGTACCCGGCGCACTGC
>DASSDE010001176.1:0-2724 GCA_035697365.1 Kribbella sp.
CCACTGGGTTGTCGGGCAGCTGCCGTTGCTGCCGCTGGTCACGTCGAACAGCGAGCTCGCGTGGCCGTACGGCAACGCGTTGGCGTAACCGGCGGTGTTGCCGGACAGCGCGTAGACCGCCGCGATGATCGGGGCCGCCTCGCTGGTCCCGCCGAACTGCGCCCAGGTGGACGCGGTCTTGCTGGTCGGGTAGTAGATCGCCATGCCGCCCTTGCCCGGGTCGGCCGCGGCGGACACGTCCGCCATCGCCCGCTTCGAGCAGCCGGTGTCGAACGACGACGCGGCACTCAGAGCCGTGTTGTACGTCGAGCAACCCGAGCCGGCACCGCTCCAGACACTCTCGCTCCAGCCCCGAGTGTTGCTCGCGGCAACCAACGACGTACCGCCGACGGCCGTGGTGTACGCGGACGAAGCCGGGTAGCTGCCGCCCTGGTAGCCGTTGTCACCGGTGGACGCGGTGACCGCAATCCCCGGGTGGTTGTAGTACTTGCCGTACGTCGCGTCGTCCGCGTCGCCGCCGCCGTAGCTGTTCGAGATGGCAACGACCCCGGGCTGCTTGGCCGCGGTCTGCACCGCCGTACCCAGGTCTGCGAAGCTCGCGGACTTGGCCTGGACGACGATGATCTTGGCGTCCGGCGCCGCGGCCGAGACCGCGTCGACGTCGAGCGCCTGCTCACCGGCCCAGCCGGCGTTGAACCGCGGCAGGGACGTACCACCGTTCTGGTCGATGACCTTCAGGCAACCGTTGGCCGTCGTACAGGCCGAGAGCCCGAACTGCGAGCGGTAGACGCCGAGGTCGCGCTCCAGGTTCGGGTACCCGTAGGCGTCGACGATCGCGACCGTCCGGCCGTTCGCCTTCAGACCGGTCAGTTTGTACGCGTTCTGCAAACCGGTCGGTGTCAGCCCGGTGGCCGGCGGTGTGCTCGACTTCGGTGCGGCGCCCTTGGCGTCGACGAGTTTGACCGCGTCACACACCGCGGTATGGGCGGCTCGGGTCGCCGAACAAACCTTGGCGGCATGCTTTCCAGCGGTATAGGGGGCGGGTGCCGCCACGGCACCAGCAGCGCTCGACATCGCCGCGGTCACGCCGACCACAGCCAGCGCACCGGCACTCAGGGCGGAGACGAGAATCCGTTGCCTCAACTGGACTCCTCGAGGTTGGGCAGGCCTCCGCACACCTCCCCGATCGGCCAGTGGGCGGAGGCCGGCTTGTTTTGGGGGTGTTCGCATCGTGCGTCCGCTGCGGTCTTCGAAGCCAGCGGTTGGACCACTGACAAATGTCACGGGTAGAGCTATGACATTCGACCCGGCCCGACCGGATTTCCCGCGTGATCACGCGGACACGGACAGCTCCGGAGGCGATGAAGGTTTCCCCGTGAGTTTCCTGGCGCCCGACCCTTGACACCGTTTCCCCCTCCGGGACTATGCTCGCGAGAAATCGATTTCCCGTCCAGAGAGGTCCATCTCCATGGAGCAGTCCCTGCTCAGTCGGCGACGTTTCCTGCAGACCACAGGTGGTACGGCGCTGGCTGCCGCGCTGGCCGGTTGTGGTGGTGGGAGCGGCGGCGGTGCGGCGTCGTCGAAGGAGCTGTCGTTCGTCTACATGGGGACGGCCGAGCAGCAGGCGACCTGGAACAAGCTGTTCGCGAAGTTCACCGAACAGCACCCCGAGATCAAGCTCAAGGCCGAGGGCATCCCGCTGTCGAACTGGGGCGACTTCTTCAACAAGCTCTCCACCCGGATCGCCGGCGGCCAGGTCCCGGACGTTATCCAGATCGCCACCGAGGGCCAGCGGCTGTTCGCGTCCAAGGGCCTGCTCGCGCCGCTCGACGACTACATCAAGAAGGACCAGTCGACGATCGACGAGTACTACGCCGACATGGACCCGAACCTGATCGAGTGGGACAAGAAGTACGCCTCCACCGACGGCAAGACGTACTACCTGCCGGGCGAGTTCAACACGATGTGCATGTGGTATTCGAAGGACCTGTTCGCGAAGGCCGGCGTACCGGAGCCGACCGCCAAGTGGACCTGGGACGACTTCCGGCACGCGTGCGAGCAGATCAAGGCCAAGACCGGCGCGTTCGGCTATGCAGCGGACTCGGCGTACTTCGCGGCGATCATGCCGTGGCTGCTCACCAACGGCACCAGCAGCTTCAGCGAGGACTGGTCGAGGCCGACGTACAACGACGCCGCGGCGATCGAGGCGGCCGAGTTCAACCGCAAACTGGTCGCGGACAAACTGTCGCCGCCGCCGGGCGGTACGTTCGACGCGGCGACCGCGGCCGCGCAGGGCAAGCTGGCGATGTTCGGCGGCGGGCGCTGGCCGATCATCAGCATCCGGAACCTGAAGGCGACCCAGAAGATGGGTATCGCCCCGTGGCCGACCAAGGTCGAGCAGGGCTCACCGGTCGGCTGGAACGGGTACCCGATCCTGAAGGCGTCGAAGAAGAAGGACGACGCCTGGACGTTCATCAAGTTCCTGATCTCGAAGGAAGGCTCGTCGACGTTCGCGCAGCTCGGCGGCACCATCGTCCCGGCCCGGAAGTCGATCGCGAGCAGTCAGTCGTTCCTCACCGACGCACCCAAGGGCACCGAGTACCTGTACCAGGCGCTCAGCTACGCGACCCCGATCCCGTCGCCGGACAAGGGCGCCGCGATCCAGAAGGCGATCGAGGACGGCTGGAAGCAGGTGCTGACCGGTAACGCCGCGCCGGCCGACGC
>DASSDE010001177.1:0-2402 GCA_035697365.1 Kribbella sp.
GGTCGCTCGAGGTCACCGACTTCGCCAAGTCGATCATCGGAATCAGCGACTGGTCCGACGTGATCGAGGGCTTCGATCCGGCCGCGCTCGACCAGCGACCGATCACCTCGACTTTCGGAACCCGGCTGGACGCCAAGGAACACGGCTCGCACCAACTCGGCTCCTTCGAGACCGGCACCGACGGGTGGGTGGCCTCCGACAACGTTGCGGCGGCGACGGCGGCCGACGGCGCACTGCACGTCGCCGACGCGCCGAAGACGTTCGCCAAGCAACTGCGCGGCGTCGCCAAGACTTTCACCGGAGACGGTGCACCTGCCGCGCGTGGTTGGGTCAGTGCGTCGGTGCGGATCCCGAGCGACACGAAGCTGGGTCCGGAGACGGTCGCACGGATCACTGCCACCACCTCGTCCGGACAGGTCGTCGAAGGGGACGCACATGTCCCCGCGGACGGCACGTTCCACTCGGTTGCGCTCCAGATGCCTCGTGCGGTCGCGAACGGCACGCTGGCCAAACTGAAGGTCCGGATTCGTGGGACCGGGACCTCTGAACCACAGACGTCGTTCGACATCGCGTCGGTTTCGCAGTCCGACGGTGTCAGCCCTTCGCAGTCGCCCGATGTCTTCGTTGCCGCCGCGACGGACAGCGCAGAGCTGGTCGGCTCGAAGTTGACGGTGCGTATCACCAATCTGGACGTGGACGAACTGCGGGGTGCCGCGGCGATCCCGGACGACTGTGGCGACTTCGACGTGCGGCCGGACGCGGCGCCGATCCCGCCGACTCCGTTCGGCGGCGAGGCGAAGGTGACCTTTCAGGTGGCTGCCGTGCGTGGCGACTCCTCAACGGTCTGCGTGGAACTCAGGGACCACATCTTCAAGGTGGCCGTCACCATTCCGCCTCCTGCCGAGAACCTGGTCTACGACTTCGAGACCGGCACCCAGGGCTGGGTAGCCGGTGCCGGCGTCGACTCCGTCGCCCGAGTGACCAGTTTCGCGAACGGTCCGGGCGCTCCGCGCGGCGGAGTCGGCGCGCTCGAAGCGACGGCGCCGCCCGCCCCGGCCACGGCAGCCCGGACGATGTCCGTGACGCCGGACAGTCCACTCGACCTGAGCAGCGCGAAGTCGGTGTACGTGTGGATGGACTCCTATGGAGGTGCTCCCGGCGCGACGGGATACGTGGCCACGTTCACGCTGACCGCCGCGGACGGTACGACGACGACCGTCAAGGACACCGCATTCACGCCCGACACGTGGAACAAGCTGTCGATCGACGTCAGCGGGTGGGCGTCGCGCTCCGCGGTGACTTCGATCCAGGTCACCTTCGCGGCAACAGGTACCGACTATCCGAACTGGACCACCAGGTTCCAGGTCGACGACCTGGGATATCTCACCAGCTGACCTTGAAAGGCAGGAAGATGAGAACAGCTCCATCAGCATCCAGGCGCCGTGTGATCGCGCTCGGCATCGGCCTGGTGGCCTCCACGATGCTGGTCGCGGCTTGTGGCGGCTCGGCCGGGTCGGGCAAGCCGGGCGACAAAGTGACGATCACGCTCTCCGGTCCGAATCAGTGGAACAGCTCCGGCTCGAGCTTCGGCAAGCCCTGGGAGGAGCTGGTCGCGGCCTTCGAGGCGAAAGAGCCGAACATCAAGGTCAAGACCGTCGTCCTCCCGCTGAACAGCTTCGCCCAGACCATTTCCACCCAGCTCGCGGCCGGGACCGCTCCTGAACTGGTGTTCAACCAGGCACCGCACAAGCCGGAGATGGTCGTGCCGCTGGACGACTACCTGAAGAAGCCGAACCCGTACGTCGACGGCAACAAACAGTGGATCGATGTCTTCCGCAAGAAGTTCTACGGATTCGGCAACGGGAACAGCCGCAACGCGGCCGGGAAGATCGAGTTCGTGCCGTTCAACCTGGTGGGGATCGGCCTGTTCACGAACAACGACGCGTTCCAGAAGGCCGGCGTCCAACTGCCCGTCAAGGACTTCGAGGACCTGATCGCCGGCTGCGGGAAACTCAAGTCGGCCGGCTACGCGCCGCTGGCGATGGATGCGTCGGATCTCGGGCCGGGCTGGACGATGGCGACCATCAGCGGGATGCTGCTGGACAAGTACGCCGGTAAGTACAACGTCTACGCACCGGACGGGTCGGCCGGCAAGGCCCCGACCGTCACGGCGAAGGGTACTGCTCGCGCCGTGCTCTCCGGCGAGTTCAGCAGCCGGACTCCCGAGGTGACCGAGTCACTCAACCTGCTCAAGACGTTGTGGGACAGCTGTGTCGACAAGAACGGGTCGGGTGTCACCGGTGACAACGGCGCGGTCATCGGGCTCCGGGACTTCGCGGCCGGCAAGGCGGCCATGGCCTGGGGGGTGAACTTCGGCGTCAGCGCTCTGGCCGACGTTCCGT
>DASSDE010001178.1:0-3086 GCA_035697365.1 Kribbella sp.
TCGCGGATCAGGTCCCGCAGCGTCTTGCCGGTGACGAGCTCCATCACGATGTACGGGATCGTGACGCCGGAACCGTTCGGATCCGGCTCCTCACCGGTGTCGTAGACCGAGACGATCGTCGGGTGGTTCAACGAGGCTGCCGACTGCGCCTCGCGGCGGAACCGGGCCTGGAAGGTCGCATCGCTGGCCAGGTCGACCCGCAGCCGTTTGATCGCGACGCTGCGGCCGAGCCGGTTGTCGACACCCCTGCGGACCTCGGCCATGCCGCCGCGGCCGAGCGGTTCGCCTTCTTCGTACCGGCCGCCGACGAGACGTGCCTGCGATGTCATGACTCAGCCTTCCAACCTGTCTGCGGTAGACACAAAAACACACTCAACTTGCCCACGGTAGCGGCCGCCACACGTGGATCCCCGTTGGAAAGACGCCCTGTCATCGCATCATTCCGTATCGTGCTCATTGGCCCAGCACCGCCTCCATCACCTTCTTGGCGATCGGGGCGGCCAGGGTGCCGCCGGCCACGTCGGTGCGCGGGACGTTCGCGTCCTCGATCAGCACCGCCACCGCGACCTTCGGGTCGTCCGCGGGGGCGAACGCGGTGAACCAGGCGAACGGCGGCCGCTCCTTCGAGGTCTGCGCGGTCCCGGTCTTGCCGGCCACCTGGACACCCTTGATCTGGCCGGGCTTGCCGGTGCCGTTGTTGACGACGTCGATCATCATCGCGGTCAGCTGACTCGCGACCTGCGGAGTGACCGCCTGGTGCAGCGACTCCGGCTTGGTCTCCGAGACCGTCTTCAGGTCCGGGGTCTTGACGTTCTGGACCAGGTACGGCTTCATCACCTCGCCCTTGTTCGCGATCCCGGCCGCGACCATCGCCATCTGCAGCGGCGTGGCCCGGACGTCGAACTGGCCGATCGCGGACTGCGCGGTCTGCGGCTGGTTCGGGTCGCCGGGGAACTGGCTGGTGGCGACGCTCGGCAGCTCGGTCAGCGGGCGGGAGCCGAAGCCGAACTTGGCGGCCTGCTCGCTCATCGCGTCCGCGCCGATGTCCAGGCCGACGGTGCCGAACGCGGTGTTGCAGGAGTACCGCAGGGCGATCGTCAGCGTCGCGTTGTCGCTGCCGCCGCAGTTCTTGCCGTCCTCGTTCACCAGCGGGACCGTGGTCTGCGGGAGCGGCAGCTCGGCCGGCGAGTGCACCTTGCTCTCCGGTGTGTACTTGCCGCTGGACAGCGCGGCCGCGGCGGTGACCAGCTTGAAGGTCGACCCTGGCGGGTAGAGCTCCTGCACCGCGCGGTTCGACAGCGGCTTGCCCTCGTCCGCGTTCAGGCCCTTCCAGGCCTTGGCCACCTTGTCGGCGTCGTGCGAGGCCAGCTTGTTCGGGTCGTACGACGGCCGGGTCGCCATCGCCAGGATCCGCCCGGTCTTCGGCTCGATCGCGACCACGGCACCGGTCTTCCCGGCGAGGCCGTTGTACGCCGCCTGCTGTGCCGCCGCGTTCAAGGTCAGCGTCACGCTGCCGCCCTGCTGCGGCCGGTTGCTGATCACGTCGATGATCCGCCGGAACGCCATCGACGGGTCCGAACCGTTCAGCTCGGAGTTCATCGTCAACTCGATGCCGCCGCGGCCGTAGAGGTAGGAGTAGAACCCGGTCACCGGCGCGTACACCGGACCGGACGCGTACGTCCGCTGGTACTTGAAGCGGTCCTCGGACGGCTTGCTCTGCGCGACCGGCGTACTGCCGATCAGGATCGGGCCGCGGTTCACCGAGAACTGCGAGTCGCGGACCCGGTTGTTGTCGTTGCGGCCGTTGATCTCGTTCGCCCGGAAGGCCTGCAGGTACGTCGAGTTGGCCATCAGCGCGAGCATCAGGATGATCGCTGCCACGGCCAATCGCCGGATCGCCGAGTTCACTGCTTCTGCACCGCCATCGCGATCGTATCGTCGGACACTGGAGCGGCCGGGGTCTGCGGCCGCCGGGCCTGGTCACTGATCCGCAGCAGCAGCGCGATGATCGCCCAGTTGGCGACCAGCGACGTACCACCGAGGGCCATGAACGGGGTGGCCAGACCGGTCAGCGGGATCAGCCCGGTGACACCGCCGACGATCACGAACACCTGCAGCGCGAACGACATCGCCAGACCGGTCGCGATCAGCTTGCCGAAGATGTCCCGGCAGCCGAGCGCGGTCCGCAGGCCGCGCTCGATGATCAGCGTGTACACCAAGATGATCGCGATCAGGCCGGTCAGGCCGAGCTCCTCGGCGAACGAGGAGATGATCATGTCGCTCTGCGCGTAGAGAGTCGCCTCCGGGTGACCCTGGCCGAGACCGCGGCCGAGGATGCCGCCCCAGGCCTGGCCCATCAGCCCGAGCTTCACCTGGCCACCGTCGATCGCCCACGGGTCCAGCCAGTCGGTGACGCGGCGGTGCACATGGCCGAACGTCGCGTACGCGAAGTACGCGCCGCCGACGAACAGCAGGCCACCGATGATCAGCCACCCGGCCCGCTCGGTGGACACGTACAGCAGGAACAGGAACAGGCCGAAGAACAGCAGCGACGACCCGAGGTCGCTCTCGAAGACCAGCACACCGAGGCTGACGGCCCAGGCGATCCCGATCGGGCCGAGGTCACGGGCCCGCGGCAGGTCCAGCCCGAGGAACCGGTGCCCGGCCAGGGTCAGAACGTCGCGTTTCACCACCAGGTAGCCGGCGAAGAACACGACCAGACAGATCTTCGCGAACTCGCCGGGCTGGAACGACATGCCGGCCAGCCGGATCCAGATCCGGGCGCCGTTCAGGTTCACGCCCAGGCCGGGGATCAGCGGCAGCACGAGCAGCACCAGACCGGCCAGGCCGGCCGTGTACGTGAACGCCTGCAGGCGGCGGTGATCTCTGATCAGAACGATGACCACGAGGAACAGCACGACGCCGACCGCGGTCCAGGTGATCTGCTGCGGAGCCGCGGGACCCTTCGGCACTTTGCCCTTTGCCTCCGCGACGATCGCCAGCCCGAGGTCGATCCGGTGGATCATCGCGACGCCGAGCCCGTTCAGCAGGACGGCGCACGGCAACAGCACCGGATCGGCGTACGG
>DASSDE010001179.1:0-2609 GCA_035697365.1 Kribbella sp.
TCACGCTCCTCGCCTACTGCGCCGTGTTCACCGCCTTGGCCGCCTGGGTCACCCGCCGGCGCGACGTCACTTGATGCCGGCGTGGGTGAGGGCCAGTTCGCAGAACATGGCGTTTGCCCAGGAGAACCATTCGCGGGTGAACTTGCGGGGGTCGTCCACGTCGAAGCCTTCGTGCATCTGGCCGGTGCCACCGGTGGTGTCGCGGAGGAGCTCGAGAAGGCGGTGGCGTTCGTCGGCGGACGTACTCGAAATGCCTTGTACGGCCAGGGCGATGTGCCAGATGTCGCGGGGTGGGGTGTGCGGGCTGCCGATGCCGGCGGCCGCCGTGCCGCTGTAGTAGTACGGGTTGTCCGGGCTCAGCAGCAGGGAGCGCGTCGCGAGGTACCTCGGGTCGTCCGCGGCGGCGTACCCGGTCAGCGGGATCGACAGCAGGCTCGGCATGTTGGCGTCGTCCATCAGCAGCGTCTGCCCGAGGCCGTCGACCTCGTACGCGTACACCCGCCCGTGCACCGGATGATCCACGGTCCCGTACGAAGCGATCCCCTCGTCGATCTCGGCCTTCAGCGCCTTCGCGCGATCGGCGAGCGGCTCGTCGCGCAGCACCTCGGTCGCAATCTCCTGCAGGTACCCGAGCACGACCGACGCGAACATGTTGCCCGGAACGTTGAACCCCAGCTCGGTCGCGTCGTCGCTCGGCCGGAACGCACTCCACGACATCCCGGTCGGGCGGGTCAGCCGCCCACGGCCCTCGCGGGCCAGCGTGTCGGACGGCAGCATGCCCGGTTCGTCCCGCTGGAAGCTGTACGTCGAGCGCGTCTCGTGGTCCTGCTCCACGGTCCACAGCTCGACGACCGCCTCGGCCGCGGCCCGGAACCGGTTGTCGATGACATCCGTACGGCCGGTGATCCGCCAGAGCCGGTACGCCAGCTCCAGCGGGAAGCACAGCGAGTCGATCTCGTACTTGCGCTCCCACACCCACGCCGTCATCTCGGTCTCGTCGGTGACGTGTCCGGCGCCGTTCGCCTCCTTGTTGAAGGCGTTCGCGTACGGGTCCAGGACGACGTACTCGAGCTGCCTGTGCAGGACGCCGATCAGTATGTCCTGCAGTCCCGGATCGTCCTTGCACAGCAGCAGGTACGGGCGCAGCTGGGCGGCCGAGTCGCGCAGCCACATCGCCGGGATGTCACCGGTGAGCACGAACGTCGTACCGTCCGGCATCCGCTCGGCGACCGCCGGCAGGTTCTCCGCCATCGAGCGCCGGAACATCTCCGCGATCACCTCGTCACCGCTCGCCCGCTGGACGGCCGCAACGGCGCGGGCGAGGACCTCGGGGTCGATCATCAGAACATCTACCTTTCAGGACGCACTAGAGCGGGGTTGGGCGAGAAGGTCCGGTCCAGGACCAGGCTGGCGGCGCCGATCGCGCCGACGTCCGCGCCGAGCGAGGTGCCGGTGACCTCGAACGGGTGCACGGCCTGCAGCAGGAACCGGTCTTCCAGGGCGTTGCGTACTGCGTCGTTCAGGACCGGGGCGAGGCGCTCCCATTGCGGACCGCCGAAGACGACGCGGTCCAGGTCGAGCAGGTTCGCGATGTCCTCGACCACCTTGGCGATCCTCGAAGCCAGCGTCACCACGATGAGACGGGCCCCGTCGGTCCCGTCGGCGGCGAGTGCACACAGGCGCGCGAAGGCTTCGTCGACCGCCTGCCGGTCGTCGAGATCGATGCCTTCGGCAAGTACGCCGGCGCGCACCGCCTGCTGCACCAGGTACCGCGGCTGGCTGGCCTCACCGACGCAGCCGCGCCGGCCGCAGTAGCAGACCGGACCGTCGGGATCGACGATCACGTGACCGATCTCGCCGACGTTGCTGGACGATCCGCGCACCACGTCGTCGCGGATCACCAGCCCGGCGCCGACGCCGGTGCCGAGGTAGAAGAACACGAAGCTCCCGCCCTGTCCGGCCCACTTCTCAGCCGACGCGGCCGCGGTCACGTCCTTGTCCAGGACGACCGGGAGGCCGGTCCGTTCGTGGAGCTGGTCGCGCAGCGGGACGAGATGCCAGGTCGAGAGGTTCGGCGGGTCCACGACCACGCCGCGGTCGACGTCGATCGGGCCGGGGGCGGCGATCCCGACGCCGGTGACCCGATCGCGGGCCGCGCCCGATTCGGCGATCACTTCCTCGATCGTCTTGGCGATCCCGTCGATCAGCACGTCGGGATCATCGGCGTACTGGTCGACCGGCCGCCGGGCGACCACTTCACCGGTCAGATCGAGCAGGACCACGGTGACGACCGTCGGGTCGAGATGGACGCCGACGGCGTACTGACCGGTCGGCTCGAGCTCGAGCAGCGTCCGGGGCTTGCCGAGACCGGCGCCGCGCAGGACGCCGGCCTCGCGGACCAGACCGGCGTCGAGCAGCCGGCGCGCGATGTTCGAGATCGCCTGACCGGACAGGCCGGTCGCCGCCGCGAGCTCGACGCGGCTGAGTTGTTCGCTGCGGCGGATCGCGTCCAGCACGACGGCGTCGTTGAACCCCCCGACGCGATCCAGGTTCGTCCCCCGTCTAGCCATTCGGGTCGGCGCCCCAGGGTTGTGACCAGTCGTACTCGA
>DASSDE010001180.1:0-3875 GCA_035697365.1 Kribbella sp.
ACGCCAGCGTCGACTTCCCGCTGCCGCTCTCGCCGGCCAGCCCGAGGACTTCGCCACGGTGCAAGGTCAGCGTCACATCCCGAACGGCCTGCACCGCCTCGTCACCGAGGCCGTAGTCGACGTGGAAGTTCTTGATCTCCAAGACCGGACTGGTCATGGCGCCTCCCGGTCTGGACTGAGGAGTGGAGGGAGCGAAGCGACTGGAACGACGAGGGAAGGCCGGGAGTTGCAGCGCCATGACCCACCGCGACGGAGTCGTGGCCATGACACAGTCACGCGACCTCCTCCTGCTCGCGGCGTACGACGGGCGTGACGGGCGCTTTCGACGTCCCCAGGACCGGAGTGAAGCCGACCCGCATCCGCACCGTGTGTCCGTCCTTGGTCTTCACCTTGGTATGACCGCTCGACCGCAGCCGCGGGCTGACGAACTCGTCGATGCCGAAGTTGATCAGCGACAGCGCCGTACCGAGCACGGCGATCGCGAGACCGGCCGGGACGAACCACCACCACGCGCCCTGGGCCAGCGCCTGCTGGGACTGCGCCCAGAACAGGATTGTGCCCCAGTTCCACTCGGAGATCGTCGAGATGCCGATGAACGCCAGCGTGATCTCGGACATCACCGCGAAGATCACCGTACCGACGAAGCCGGACGCGATGATCGCGGTCAGGTTCGGCATGATCTCGAAGGTGATGATCCGCCAGGTGCTCTCGCCGGTCGCCCGCGCGGCCTCCACGTAGTCCCGCCGGCGCAGCGACAACGTCTGCGCCCGCAGCACCCGCGCACCCCAGGCCCACGAGGTGAATCCGATGACCAGGGCAACCATCAGGTCGCCCGCCGACGGGATCGTCGACGCCACGATGATGATCAGCGGAAGCGCCGGAATCACCAGGAAAACGTTTGACAGCGCGGACAGGCTGTCGTCGGCGGCGCCGCCGAGGAAGCCCGCGCTGACCCCGATCAGGATCGACAGCGCGGTCGCCACCAGGCCGGCCAGCAGACCGACGAACATCACGCCGCGGGTCCCGACCAGCACCTGGCTGAAGATGTCCTGGCCGAGGTGCGTCGTCCCGAACCAGTGCTTGCCGGACGGCGCCTGGATCAGGTCGCTGCTCCGGGCAGACGGGTCGTACGGCGCGATCCACGGGCCGATGATGGCGATCAGGCAGAAGAAGGCCAGCACGACCAGACCGGTCGCCGCCTTCGGGTTCGCGACGAACCGCAGCCGGCGGCGCTTGGCCGGGACCACAGCGGTCGGCGTCACAGCAGTAACAGTGCCTGTACCTGTTGCAGTCATCAGCCCTCCTTCCGGGTACGCGGGTCGAGGAGCAGGTACGCGACGTCGGCAAGCAGGTTGGCCACCAGGACGGACAGCGTGATCACCAGGAAGACGCCCTGCATCAGCGGGTAGTCCTTGGCGCCGACGGCCTGGAACAGGTTGTAGCCGATGCCCGGGTAGGAGAACACGATCTCCACCAGCAGCGTGCCGCCGACGATGAAGCCGAGCGACAGCGCGAAGCCGGACACGTTCGGCAGCAACGCGTTGCGGGCCGCATAGCTGACCATCACCCGCCGCTCCGGCAGGCCCTTCGCGTGCGCGACGGTGATGTAGTCCTCGGAGGCGACCGTCACCATCATGTTCCGCATGGTCAGGATCCACCCGCTCACCGACGAGATCAGGATCGTCAGCGCCGGCAGCAGGCTGTGCTGGATCGCGCTGCCGATGAACCCGGAGCTCCACGACGGCACCAGACCGGGCTCGTAGCCACCCGACGAAGGGAAGATGCTGTCCGGACCGGCGAGCACCGCGATCGCGAGCAGTCCGAGCCAGAAGTACGGGATCGACGACAGGAACGTTGTCACTGGCAACAGTCCGTCCATGATCGACCCGCGCCGCCAGCCGGCGATGACGCCCAGCGAGGTACCGATCATGAAGCTCGCGAACGTGGTGATGCCGACCAGCGCGATCGTCCACGGCAGGCTCTGCTTGAGGATGTCCGCGACCGGCGTCGGGAAGAACGTGAACGACAGGCCGAGGTCGCCGTGGAACACCTGGCCCCAGTAGTCGACGTACTGGCTCCAGAGCGACGCGTTCTTGTCCAGGCCGAACAGCACGTACAGCGAGTTGATCGCGTCCGTACTCATCTGGCCCTGGAACTTGTTGATCAGCGACGTCACCGGGTCACCCGGGATCAGTCGCGGGATGAAGAAGTTGATGGTCAGCGCGGCCCAGGCCGTGAAGACGTAGAAGGCCAGCCGCTGCAGAAGGAACTTCACTTCGCCGTCCCCTTCTCGTAGAGCCAGCAAGCGGCCCAGTGACCGGCAAGCGGCAGATCGAAGCGGGGCGGAAGCTCGGTCGAGCACTTCGGCATCGCGTGCACGCAGCGCGGGTTGAACCGGCAGCCGCCCGGCGGCGCGATCAGACTCGGCGGTTCGCCACCGGCCTGGTCCTCGGGCGTGCTCAGCACTCCGAGCCGGTCCGGATCCGGCGCGCTCTCGATCAGCAGCCGCGTGTACGGGTGCGCCGGGTGCTGCGTGACGGTCTCGGAGTCGCCGCCCTCGACCATACGCCCGGCGTACATCACCAGCGTCTCGTCGGCGAAGTACCGCGCCGACGCGATGTCGTGGGTGATGTAGAGGATCGCGAGGTTCAGCCGCTCCTTCAGGTCCCGGAGCAGGTTCAGTACGCCGAGGCGGATCGACACGTCGAGCATCGAGACCGGCTCGTCCGCGAGCAGCGCCTCGGGATCGGCGCCGAGCGCCCGGGCGATCGACACGCGCTGCCGCTGACCGCCGGACAGCTCGTGCGGGAACTTGTCGAGATAACGCTCCGGCGGAGTGAGCTGCACCTGCTCCAGCAACGAGCGCAGGTTCTCCTCGAGATCACCCGCACGGCCGTGAATGCGAAGCGACCTGGTCAGGTGGTATCGGACGGTGTGCGTCGGGTTCAGCGAGGCGAACGGGTCCTGGAAGATCATCTGGACCCGGCGCGCGTACGCCCGGAACCTCCGGCCGCCGCGGACCGTGATCGGCTCGCCGTGCAGCCGGATCTCACCGGCCGTCCGCCCGTACAACTGGGCCATCAGCCGCGCCACGGTGGACTTGCCCGACCCGGACTCGCCGACCAGCGCGGTCACTCGTCCCCGGCGCAGCGTGATCTGCACGTCGTCCACGGCGTGTACGGCCTTGTGCTCGCGGGCGAACAGGTCGCGGATTCCCCGGCGTACGGGGAAATGCTTGGTGAGGCCCTCGGCCTCCAGTACAACCTCGGTCTCGGTGACCGTCATTTGACTCCGATCACGGCTCGCTGCGCTCGCCGGCTGTGGACTGCGGGACGGCGCCAGGCCTGTGCTGCAAAGCCTGGCGCCGCACACCGCTGTTACTGGCTGCCGGCCGGTTTCAGGTTCAGGATGATCTGCAGAGCGTTCTGCTGGGTCGGCTGCGCCGGCCCGTACTGGTTCTGCTCGTCGGGCCAGCCGACCCAGTTCTTGGTGCTGTACAGACCACCGACGTTGGACGCCGAGGTGGGGATGATCGGCATCTGCTCGACCATGATCTTCTGCAGCGTGTTCAGCGCGGCGGTGCGGGTCGCGTCGTCGGCGGCGTTCGCGTACTGGTCGAGCGCCTTGGTCGCCTCCGGGCTGTTGAACCGCCCGTAGTTGCCGCTCACGCCACCCTTGCCGACGGGCTTCAGGAGCTTGCCGTCCATGATGTTCTGGTAGATGTCGTACGGCGTCGCGCCGCCGTTGGTCCAGTGCATCGCGGCGTCGAAGTTGCCGGTGTCGATGTTCTTCGTCCAGGCGTCCTGGTTGGCCTTGTCGACGGTCGCCTTGATGCCGATCGTGGACAGGTTGTCCTTGATGATCTCCAGGTCGGT
>DASSDE010001181.1:0-3364 GCA_035697365.1 Kribbella sp.
CCACGCTCCCCAGCCGTCTTCACAAAGTACCGGCGGTCCGCGATCCGTACCCCGTACGAGAGGTTGCCGGAGTCCTGCGTACCGTCACCGAAGCGAGCAAAGATCGTCCCGAACTGCTCCAAGTAGGTCGCAGGCGGGACATCGATCTCGGCGGGCAGCATTCGCCGACCTTAGTGGAGGGGCTCGTCCGGTCGCCAAGCGTTTACCCTGTCGGTCGGTAGGCTGCCCGCAGGCACGACGACCGGGGGTGATCGGTGACTGAGGGCTCGCCCGAGGTGCAGGTCCGTCTGTTCGGGCCTGTCCAGGTGACCGTCGGCGGTACGCCGGTAGCGCTCAACGGCACCCGCCTGCGGACCCTGGTCGCCGTACTTGCGGTCTCGGCCGGCGAGTCCGTCTCGATCGAGACGCTGGCCGACCGGGTCTGGGGCGAGAACCTGCCGGAGCAGATCCGGCAGAGCCTGCACGCGATGGTCTTCCGCCTGCGCAGGGCAATCGGTGCCGACGTCCTCGAAACTGTCGGCACCAGCTACCGCCTGACCGTGCCGGCGGCCGACATCGACGTACGGCGGTTCGAAAACGGCCTGCGCGACGCCAAGGACGCGGACGCGATCACGGCCGCGTTGTCTGCCTGGACCGAGCGGCCCTTCGTCGGCACCGACTCGGACTGGCTGACCGGTACGGTCCTCCCCGGCCTCGAGGAGCTGCGCCTGGGCGCGATCGAACGCTCCGCAGATCTCCTCGGCCGGCAGCCGTCCACTGAACTGATCGCCGAACTGCGGCGCCTGACCGCCGACCACCCCCTCCGCGAGTCCCTGTGGATCCGCCTGCTCAGGGCCCTCGTCCACACCGGCCGCTCCGCCGAAGCCCTCGGCCTGTACGACGTGATCCGCAGCCGCCTGGCCGACGAACTCGGCATCGGCCCCGGCCCCGAACTCCAGTCCCTGCACACCGAACTACTGGCAACCGACACCGCCCTGCATCCACCCGCAGCCGCGCCGCCGACGGCCGACCTGGCCGCACCGGAGTCGCTGCCGGCGCGGACCCCCGACTTTCTCGGTCGCGAATACGAACTGGAGATCCTGACCAACTCAGGCCATCCACTGATCGCTGCAATTGACGGCATGCCCGGTGTCGGCAAGACCACGCTGGCGCTCCAGGCCGCGCATCGGCTGGCGGCTCGATACCCCGACGGACAGATGTTCATCGACCTGCACGGGCACTCGGAGGGGATGCCTCCGGTGGCCGCCGTCGACGCGCTCGGCCGACTCCTGCTGGCGTTCGGGGTGTCGCACAACCGGATTCCGCAGGAGCTCGAGGACCGCGCCGGTCTGCTCCGTACTCTGCTGGCCCGGCGGCGCGTGCTGATCGTCCTCGACAATGCGGCTACCGAGACTCAGATAGGTCCGCTGCTGCCCGGAACTCCGCACAGCGGCGTCATCGTCACAAGCAGGCTCCGACTGACCGGACTCGACGCGACGGCCACAGTGTCGCTCGAAACGCTCGAACAATCGGCTGCGGTCGAGCTTTTCGCTCGGATCGCCGGTGCCGAACGGGTCGCCGGGTCGTCTCCCGACGTGCTGGCAGAGATCGCCGAATGGTGCGGCCGGCTTCCGCTGGCGCTCCGGATCTCGGCCGCCCGGCTCCGAACCCACCGGTCGTGGCGGCCGGAGGATCTCCTGGATCGTCTGCAGAACCACGAACGGCTGGCCGAACTCGCGTCCGGGCCACGCAGCGTCGCAGCCGCGATCGACCTGTCCTACCGGGAACTCGACGCCGGCCTGCGCCGGTGCTATCGACTGCTCGGCGTGCTCCCCGGCCCGGAGTTCCGCGTCTGGTCGGCCTCGACGCTCCTTGGGCTGGAGGCGTCCGCGACCAGGCAGGTTCTCGAACGGCTGCTCGAAGCCCACCTACTGGACGAGCCCGGTCCGGGACGCTACCGCTTCCACGACCTCGTCAAGGACCATGCGATGCGTGCGGCCGACGAGTCGCCCGCCGATCGGCGCATCGCCATCGCTCGCCTCGTCGAGCGGCATTGCCAGTCCGCCTCCGAGGTCGCGTCGCAGCGTGCGCCCGAGGAAGACTTCGCCACCCACGGCCTGAGGCCGACCATCCGCACGCCGGAGGCTGCGCGTGACTGGCTCGACAACGAGTCGCCGACGGCGCTCCTCGTCCCAGCCTTGGCGACCGACCACCCCGGCTGCATCGTGCATCTGGCCAGCTCCCTGTACTGGTGCCTCCGCGATCTCGGTCAGTACGACGTCAAGGCCGAACTGCAGCGCCGGGCACTGACCGTCGTCCGCGCGGCCGGGAACGTCACCGCGGAGGTCGACATCCTCAATCGACTCGGCGAGGTGCTTCGGCAGGCGAGCGATCACCAGACCGCACTCGACACGTTCGAGCAGGCACGGACCGTGGCGCGAACGGTCGGCTATCGCCTGGGTGAGCTTAGGGCCATCCAGGGCATGGCCAACGTGCACGGTCTCCAGGAGCACCTCGAGATGGCTGCCGCAGAGCTCCACAGCGCCCTAGGTATCGCGGAGGAGATCGTCGACGAGCACGCGCAGCTCGACCTGCTCAACGCAATCGGCTGGATCCACGTTCGGGGCGGCAACAATCACACCTCGCTCGAGTACCGCGAACGAGCTCTCGCGATCGCTCGGCGGATCCAGCCGCTCGCAGTTGGGGAGATCCTCCGGATCATCGGCTGCATCCAGGAGCGCCTCGGCGACCCCGGCCGTGCCCTGAGCTATTACGACCGCGCGCTTGCCCACGCGAAGGCAATCGGCAACCAGTACAACGAGTTGAGCGTCCTGCACGGGATGGGGATCATCTATCTCGGGCTTGGCGAACTGGAGCAGGCGACACGCTACATCGAGCGGACGATGGCCATGGCTTGTCAGCTCGGTTCGCGAAACTGGCGGTTCGAAGCTCATCAGGCGTTCGGACTGATCCGGCTGGCATCGGGCAAGCCGGGGGAAGCGCTGGCAGAGCATCAGTACGCGCTCGATCTGGCGATCGCATTGGACCAGTTGGTGGACCAGGCTCGCGCTCACAACGGGCTGGGGGATGCACTTGCGAACCTCGGCCGGGATGGCGAGGCGAGCCGGCGTTGGCAGCACGCGCTGTCGATTCTTGAAGCCGTCGGGCTCCAGACGGCCGACGACCAAGGCACGTCGGTCCCCCACCTGCTCGCGAAGATTGCCGGAGCCGAGGTGAGCGGTGGTCAGCCGATTCCGGGGCCGACCAGGGTGCCGACGAAGTAGGTCAGGGCGGCGGCTGTGGCGCCGAGGAGTAGTTGGCGGAGGCCTGAGTACCACCAGGAGCGGGTGGTGACGCGGGAGACTACGGCGCCGCAGGCGAAGAG
>DASSDE010001182.1:0-3135 GCA_035697365.1 Kribbella sp.
ACACCTTGTGCATCTGCTCCTCGAGGAACTGATCCTTGAACCGGCCCGGGAACGTCATCAGGATGTCGGTCGCGATCGATCCGGCGACGGCGATTCGCATTGGTGGTGCTCCCTAATCAGCGGTAGAGCTGGGGTGGGTGAACATGCTTTGGGCAACCCATAGAGACTACAAGGCGACGACTTAATACAAGGAGGGCGGAACTCGCATGGGCCACCAGGTACCGGTGACTGAACAACTGCACGCCTACATGCTCGCCCACGGGATGCCGCTGGACGAGATCGCGACCGAGTTGCGCGCCGAGACCGAGAAGCTCGGCAGCCCCGCGGGGATGCTGACCACGGCCGACCAGGCCGGTCTGCTGACCACGCTGACCCGGCTGATCGGTGCCCGCCGCGCGGTCGAGATCGGCACCTTCACCGGGTTCTCCGCGCTGGCCATCGCGCGCGGGCTGCCCGACGACGGCGAGCTGATCTGCCTGGACGTCTCCGACGAGTGGACCTCGATCGGCCGTCCGTACTGGGAGCGGGCCGGGGTCGCGGGCCGGATCGACCTGCGGATCGGCGACGCCCACGAGTCCGCCGCGAAGCTCGACGGCTCGTTCGATCTCGCGTTCGTGGACGCCGACAAGGACTGGTACATCAAGTACTTCGAGACCGTACTGCCGCTGATCCGGCCGAACGGCCTGCTGCTGTTCGACAACACCCTGGCCGGTGGACAGGTGGTGGACGCGGACGGCCCGGCGGACCGCAAGGAGTTCAACGCGCACGTCGCCGAGGACGACCGCGTGGACGTGGTGATGCTCGGCATCGGCGACGGGCTGACACTGGTCCGCAAGAAGTGAGCAAGAAGACGGCGCCCCGGCTGTCGGTGGCGGGACTGCAGCACAAGTACGGCGACCGGCCGGTGATCGAGGGGCTGAACTTCACCCTCGCCGCCGGAAAGGCGATCGCGCTGGTCGGGCCGAACGGCGCCGGCAAGACGACCGTGCTGAAGTGCATCGTCGGCGCGGCCGAGCCGGCGGCCGGGAAGATCCTGCTCGACGGGCAGCCGATCGACGAGCGGGCCGAGGTGGTCCGCCGGGATGTCGCAACGCTGCTCGACGACCTGGACTTCTTCCCGGACCTGACCGCGGCCGAGCATCTCGACCTGCTCGCCCGCGCGCACGGGAACGCCGAACCGGAGGACCTGGTCGACACCATCCTGGACGACATCGGTCTGCTCCCCGCGGCCGACCAGTTGCCCGGTTCGCTGTCGTCCGGCCAGCGCCGGCGGCTCGCGCTGGCCACCACCCTGGTGCGCCCGCGCAAGCTGATGGTGCTCGACGAGCCGGAGGCGCGGCTCGACACCGGCGGCGTCGAGTGGCTGTCGCACCGGCTGGCCGAGGAGAAGAAGTCCGGTACGGCGATCCTCTTCGCCAGCCACGACCCGAGCCTGGTCGAGACGGTCGCGGACTCCGTCGTCACCCTCACCCCACTGCCATGAGCGCCGCCGACGAGCCGGTGCGGTTCGACCCGGCGGACTTCGGGGCGATCCCGTCGTCGCGGTCGCTGCGGCAGTGGATGCGGACGACCCGGCGCAAACACGCGGACCGGTCGTTCTGGGAGATCTTCGAGGACGTGTACCTGGTCCTGTTCACGCTCGCGATGGCCGGCGCGACCGGCGGCAACGTCGTACGGCACCTGAACTCGAACGCCTCCGGATGTACGTCGTCGACCTGCGACCAGCTGACCTCGTGGATCCCGTGGATCGTCATACCGTTGCTGCTGGCAACCACGCTCCGGATGCTGCTCGCCGTCGGCCCGGTGTCCGCGTCGCGGGCCACCGGCTTCTGGCTGCTCGCGACGCCGGTCAGCCGCTCCTCCCTGCTGCGCCCGGCCTACCGGCTGGTGATCGGTTCGGTCGCGGTCACCGGTGTCGTGGTCGGTGCCGTCATCTGGGCCCTGCTCGGGGCGAGCCTCGGTGGCGTCTTCTTGGCGGCCGTACTGATCGGGGCTTTGCTGGTGTGCGCGGCCGTCGCCACGGTGTGGGCGCAGCAGACGGAGCGACGCGCTTGGTGGACCCTCCGAGTCGCCGACGTACTGCTGGCCGCCGCCGTCGTACCCGCGGTGGCGCTGGCGTTCCGCCCGGATCCTCTGGAGGGCCAGACGACGGAGACGCTCGGCATGCTGAGCTTCGGGGATCCGACGACTGGTGGAGGCGGGTTCCTCGGAGGCGACGGCGGTCCCGTTCTGCTGCTGGCGCTGGTTACTGCCGTGATCTGTGGTGCACTCGTTCTCGTGCTGGCTCGGAGGCTCGATCGGCTGGGGCGGATCAGTGTGATTGCCGGTGGGGAGTTGCTGGCGGGGCTTGCGGGGGCGGCGAGCAGTCTCGACATCAGCATGCTCGGCGACGTGATCGCCGGGCGGCACTGGCGGCTGAAGGGCCGGGTGCGTTCGCATCGCGGTCGCGGCGCGAACGGGGCCGCGATCGTGCAGCGGGAGTTCCGCCGCATCCTGCGCTGGCCCCGGCGGCTCGCGGTCGCGTTCGGGTTGCTCGTCGTCCCGTACGCCGTGCACGGCGCCGGCTTCCACGTTCTCGTACCGGTGGCCGCCGCGATCGCCGGCTTCATCGCCGTCCGGCCGCTGCTCGACGGGCTGCGGACCGCGTGCCGCTCGATCGGACTGGTGCGCGCGCTCGGCTGGGACCTGCGCGACCTGCGGGTTGTGATGGCGGTCGTCCCGGCCGCGGTCACGGTCGTCTGGGCGGCCTGCGCGTACCCGGCGATCGGCAGCGCGGCGGCGACCTTCGCCGTTGCCGTAGGCATCATCTGCGGTGCCACCCGGCAAGCGTCCGCGCGCCCACCGTCGTACGCCGGACCGCTGGTCACGTCGCCGATGGGCGCGATCCCACCCGGCCTGTTCTCGCAGCCGGCCCGCGGGTTCGACCTGCTGGTGCTCTGCCTGGCTCCGGTGCTGCTCAACCTGAGCACCCTCTGGGTCGTCGTGATCCCGGCAGTCGTCCCGGTCCTGATGTTCAGCGTCCGCCCGAAGACCGCCTGACGGCTCAGCCTTCCTTGCCGGATCTTGGCACGGACAGGTACCTTGTCTCGCATGGTAGCCGAGAAGGTGTTCACCCAGTTGCGCCGCGGGACGCTG
>DASSDE010001183.1:0-3114 GCA_035697365.1 Kribbella sp.
CTTGCTGACCACGGTGAAGAGGATCCACAGCAGCGGGATCAGGGCGATCAGCAAGGCCAGCACGATCAGCACGCTGGCGAGCGTGTTCTTGAACGCCCGGGCGCCGGACTTCCCGGTCAGGTCCAGGACCTTCCCGTCGTACGCTGGCTTGTTCTCCGCAACGACACTCATCGTCGTCCTCGCTTCGCTCCGGGCGCCGATGAGGCACCAAGCGGACTGCGCCTTTTGAGTCGCTCGCTCCGCGCGCTCATGCGTTGGCTCCTTGGGCTGCGGCGGCGCGGCGGTTGCGGCGGGGCCGCTTCCGGGCGCCGGGGGCGCTGCGGTCGACGATGATGCGGGCCGCGGAGTTCACCAGGAAGGTGACCACGAACAGGACCAGGCCG
Source organism: Kribbella sp. (assembly GCA_035697365.1). Classification (GTDB taxonomy): domain Bacteria; phylum Actinomycetota; class Actinomycetes; order Propionibacteriales; family Kribbellaceae; genus Kribbella. Next base: position 384 of record DASSDE010001183.1, read on the forward strand.
GCCGCGATGTACGCACCGGTCTTCTCCGGCGAGTCGAACTCGGCGGCGTTGTTGGCGATCTTCGACGCGAACGTCTCACCACCGGCGAAGATCGACGGGTCCCACGGGTCGTTGCCGTTCGGCACCGTCAGGATGATCATCACCGCGACGGTCTCACCGAGCGCGCGGCCGAGGCCGAGCATCGAGGCGCTGACCACGCCGGAGCGCCCGTACGGCAGCACCGACAACCGGATCATCTCCCAGCGGGTCGCGCCGAGCGCCAGCGCGCCCTCGCGGTGCGCGATCGGCGTCTGCGCGAAGATCTCCCGGCTGATCGCGGTGACCACCGGCAGGATCATGATCGCCAGCACCACCGACACCGTGAAGACCACACCGACGTTGTCGCCGATCGGCTTGGAGAACACCGGGATCCAGCCGAGCGCGGAGTCCAGGCCGTTGATCACCGGGCGCAGGATCGGCGCGAAGAACAGTGCGCCCCACAGGCCGTACACGATCGACGGCACGGCGGCTAGCAGGTCGACCGCGTGCGCCACCGGGGCGGCCAGCCGCTTCGGGGCGTAGTACGTGACGAACAGGGCCACACCGATCGCGATCGGGACCGCGATCAGCATCGCGATGATCGAGCTGACCACGGTGGTGTAGAAGAGGGCGGCGATACCGAACTGCGGGTTGTCGCCGCCGGGCTCCCAGACCCGCGAGAACAAGAAGCTGCTGCGGTCGTCGGCCAGCGACGGGATCGCCAGCGCCAGCAGGAAGATGCCGACGAACGCGACGATCAGGACCACCAGGCCGCCGGACCCGCGGGCGAGCCCGCCGAACAGCCGGTCGCCAAGGTGCCCGACCGGGCCGAGGTCGAGCTCCCCGTCGGCACCCGCCTTGCCTGCGGTGGCCGTACCGGTACCTGCCTGCTCGCCGGCGGTGGCCTCCGCGCCGGCGACGGTCGTCACGCCGGCCTCGGTCATCAGCTCGACCTCGGTCATCACCTCGGCCGATTCCCGGGTCGCCTCCTGGGCCGCTTCGTGCTCGGCGTGTTCGGTGGCCAGACCGCCGAACCGCGGCGTCGGCCCGACGTCCTCGTGGACCAGATCCTCGATCCGCTCCTCCTGCTGCTCGGCAGTCGCGCCGTCCGGCCGGTCGGGTGGCGCAGCGCCGTCTGGACTACTCATCGGTCTGATGGCGTGGGAACCCGGTCGCTTACGACTGGGCAGTAACGCCATCTCCCTCCCATCAGGTTTTGTCGGTTGGGTCGGGTAGCGTTCTTGCCGGTTGCGATAGCCAAGCAACCAGTGCTTGCAAACCAGCAACAACCGCGGCCGGACGGGCCGTGGCAGTGCGGGGAGCCTTCTTGCGCAGTAAGGCACGGCTGTGAACCGCGAACCTCAACCCGCAAGGGTTGGAATCCTCTGCCTTCGGGCGGTGGGAGGACGTCAACGATGCTGCTCCAAGCGCATTGATGTGGTTACGTCTGGAATCAGGCGAAGCCCCGGCCGTCTCCGATGACTCGGACCGGCCGGGGCTCGCATCAGTACTGCTTCGCGATCAGCTGATCGCCTGGATCGCGGCGTCGACCTTGGTCTGGATCTCGGCCGGGAGCGGCGCGTAGTTCAGGTCGGTGAGCGAGGACTGGCCGTCCTTGCTGGCGAAGTAGCTGAGGAAGCTCTTCACCAGCGCGGTCTTCTCGGCCGGCAGGCCCTTGGTGCAGGCGATTTCATAGGTGACCAGGATGATCGGGTAGGCGCCCTCGGCCTTGGTCGCGTAGTCCAGCTTCAGCGCCAGGTCCTTGCCGCTCGAGTCGGCCGGCTGTGCCGCGGCGAGCGCCTTGCCGGCGGACTCGGCAGTCAGCTCGACCGGGGTCCCGGAGCCGGTGTCGATCTGCGCGATGCCCAGCTTGTTGTCGACGGCGTACGACCACTCGACGTACGAGATCGAGTTCTTGGTGCTCTTGACGCCCTCGGCGACACCGGCCGACTTCTCCTTGCCGGAGCCCGTGCCGGTCCACTTCTTGGCCGGCTCACCGGTCCACGCGCCGCCGCCGGAGGCCTTCAGGTACTTGGTGAAGTTCTCCGTGGTGCCGGACTCGTCGGAGCGGAAGAACACCGAGATCGGGGCCGACGGCAGCGTGACGCCCGAGTTCAGCTTGGCGATCGCCGGGTCGTTCCAGGTCTTGATGGAGCCCTGGAAGATCTTCGCGGCGGTCGGGCCGTCGAGGACCAGCTTGGTGACGCCGTCCACGTTGTAGGAGATCGCGACCGGGCCGATGACCATCGGCAGGTCGATCGCCGGGTTGCCCTGACAGCGCTTCGTGGCGGCGGTCATCTCGTCCGGCTTCAGGGACGAGTCGGAGCCGGCGAAGTCCACCTGGTTCGCGTTGAACTGCTTGATTCCCGCGCCGGAGCCGGTCGGGTTGTAGTTCACCGTGACGTCGGCGCACTGCTCGTTGTACTTGCTGATGATCTCGTCGATGGCGTTCTTCTGCGCCGACGAGCCTTCGGCGTTCAGGGTGCCCTTCGGGCAGTCGGCCGCGGCCGACGACGAGGACGACCCGGGGCTCGACGAACCCGACGGCTCGGGGTCACTGCCACAGGCGCTCAAGGCGAGGACGCCGAGGGAAGCCACGGCGACGGAGCCGACGCGGAACAGGCGATTGACGGACACGAGAGTGTTGCCCTTCTGCGGGAATCAGACTTCTGAACTTCCACAGACGGTAGGGAGACCAGGTGACGCGGCGGCC
>DASSDE010001184.1:0-3433 GCA_035697365.1 Kribbella sp.
CACGCACCAGCACATCGAGGCACACCGGTGCCTCGCCGGCCGCGATCACGAGGTTGCCCGGCGCGGACAGCGCCGGCGCGAGCGGCCCCATCCACAACGCGCCCTCGGCCGATCCGCACGACGTGCCGTACACCACGGTCCAGGCCGGCGATCCGGTCGCCATCTCGACGACCGTGTCCTCCAGGTTGTCCACCGGGCGACCCACCAGCGGTTCGAACCCAGCCTCCCGGCAGGCGCCGACCATCCGCTCGAGCAGCCAGGGATCGGGCGGCAACCGCAAGGGCAGACCCGCCAGATCGATGAGCTTCACCCCGTCGTCAGCCCGGTACGCCGATGGCACCAGGACGGACAGCGGATCCTGCCAGAGCTCGACCACTCGGAGATCGGCCGCAGCCACCTCGCCCCGGACGAACGCGACGTCGAGCTCGCCCGCGCGCAGCGCCTCGAGGTGATCCGCGGCCGAGCCGGAGCTGAGCTTGATCTCGATTCCCGGGGTGTCCGACCGCAGCACGGCCAACCCACGCTCGAGCCGATCTCGCAGTCCCTGCGCGGTGCCGATCCGCAGTACGCCGCTCTGTCCGGAAACCAGCTCCGCGGCGACCTCGGTGGCGCGGTCGGCGGCGGCGAGGATCGTCCGTGCCTCGCGCAGCATCCGCTCGCCGTCACCGGTCAGCCGGACGTGGCGGGAGGACCGGTCGAGCAGCTTCAGGCCGAGCTCACGTTCCAGCCGGGCCACCTGCTGACTGACCGCGGGCTGGACGATGTTGAGCCGCTCGGCGGCCTTGCCGAAGTGGAGTTCCTCGGCGACCGTGACGAAGTACCGCAGCTGCCGCAGCTCCATCGCAGACCTCCAGCGATCACGAGTCGTTATCGCTGCCCAGCGTAATCGGGGCTTGGTCACCGATCCCCGGGCTCGTTGACTGATGGACATGAGACTCGGACTGTGGATCGACGAAGAGAACCTGCGCATCGACGAGGTGGGTACGGCGGCGAAGGCTGCTGAGGAGCACGGCATCGACCGGATCTGGTTCAGCCAGCGGACGGGGTGGGACGCACTCACGCTGATCGCTGGGGCGGCGCCGTTCACCTCGACCATCGGGTTCGCGGTCGGCATCGTGCCGGTGTACCCGCGGCACCCGCTCGCGCTGGCCGCGCAGGCGCTCAGCGTGCAGGCGGTGATCGGCAATCGGCTGACGCTCGGGATCGGGTCGAGTCATCCGCAGATCATCGAGGGCATGTTCGGGCTGTCGATGGAGCAGCCGGCCCGCTACATGCGCGAGTACGTCGAAGCCCTCGGTCCACTGCTGACCGGCGAACCGGTCGCGTACGAAGGCGACAAGCTCACCGCTCGCGGCCACATCGAGATCGCCGGGACCGAGGCGCCGGAACTGATCCTGGCCGCGCTGGGCCCGCGGATGCTGAAGATCGCGGGCGAGCTGACCGCCGGTACGACGACCAGCTGGGTCGGACCGGAAGTGATCGAGAGCTTCATCCGGCCGACGATCGACCAGGCCGCGACGGCTGCGGGTCGACCGCGGCCGCAGATCATCGCCGGCGCGTGCGTCGCGCTCACCGACGATCCGGACGCGACCCGGGAGTGGATCCGGGCCCGTTTCGGCCCGGCCGGCGACATGCCCGCCTACCGAGCCGTTCTGGATCGCGGCGGTAAGGCCGGGCCGGAGGACACCGCCGTACTGGGCGACGAGTCGGCCGTCGCGAAGGAGATCGAGCGGTTCGCGGAGGCCGGGGCGACGGAGTTCCTGCTCTGCCCGGTCGGCACCGACGAGGAGCGGGAACGGACGATCAGGTTTGCACACGACTTCGCGCGCGAGCAGAAATGAGCTCGGACGCGTTGGTCGTCGCGCTCTCCCGCCAGCCAGGTACGGCGACGTCGAGGGTGGCGATGTGGCGGGAGACCGCGTCCGTCGGAGTGAAGCAGTAGCCACTACCGAAGACGAGACGGTCGGGGCCATCGGGTGCAGACGCACCGGCGGCGTCGTACCAGAGGGTCTGCAGCTGGGAGGCAACGCTGGGCAGACCGTCCGACGGCGGCGTGAACGTTGACCGGAAGAGATCCAGGCGGTCGGCGATCATCGGGAGAGCACCGTCGGGCGAGACGATGAAGCGGATGTCGGGGTAGCGGGCGAACACCCCGGTGAGTGCGAGGTCGGTGACCGCCCGCGCGCTGTCGAAGACGAACTCGATCATCGGCCGCGGCCGGTCCAGGGCTACCTGACGCCACTGCGGCGGCGAGGTCGGGTGCAGCAACACCACGGCCGATCTGTCGTTCAACGCGTGCCACAACGGCTCCCACGACGGCTCGCCCGGATACTGCCCGCCCGCATTGCTCATCAGTACGACGCCATCCGCGTGCAGGACGTCGTACACGTAATCCAGCTCGACCAGGGCACCCTCGACATCCGGCAACGGCAGGCTGGCGAAGGAGCCGAACCGTCCCGGGTGGTCGCGGCCCAGCTCGGCCGCGGCCTCGTTCATCCGGCGGGCCAGCACTTGCGCCCGGAAGTCGTCGCCGAAGTGCACCCCCGGCGACGACACGGACAGCAGGGCGATCTCGATCTCGTTGCGGTCCATCAGGTCGAGCTGCTTGTGGACGCTCCACTCCGGCCAGCCGGGCATCCCGTCTGGACGGAGATGCCCGGCGCGTTCCGCTGCTGCCACGTACTCCGGCAGCAGGAAGTGCGAGTGGAGGTCAATGAGCCCGGTCATGCCACCGGGCGGAGGAGGTCGTCCAGGTCGATCCGCCGGAGCAGTTCGGCGCGGACTCGGTCGGCCACCCCGTTCACCACCGCGGCACCGTCGTCGGACGGGTCGATGTGCACCCGGAACGGCCGCCGGCCCTTCTCGGTGCCCACCACGGTGACGATCTCCTTGGCCACCTCAGCAACATCGGCCCAGGCCGGCTCGAGCTCGGCGAGCTTCTGGCTGACCTGCTCCATCAGACCGGCGTACTTCGTCTCGTACGCGGTGACGATGTCCGTGTCGGCCGGCTTGCCGCTGTGGGCGAAGTGGTTGGTGCCATGAGTAAAAGCGCCAGGCACGACGATCGTGGTCTCGATCCCGAACCGCGCGACCTCCAGTGCGTAGCTCTGCGCCAGCGCGTCCATCGCCGCCTTGGCCGCGAAGTACGGAGCCAGGTACGGCGGAGTCCCGCCACGCGTGCTCGAACTACCGACCCACACCATCAGCCCGTCCTGCTGCCCGCGCATCTGCGGGAGCGCAGCGCGGTTGAGTCGCTGCGTTCCCACCACGTTGGTGTCGTACAGGTCGGCCAACTGCTCCGGCGTGAACGCCTCGGCCGGGCCGGTGACCATGTGCCCGGCGTTGTGCACGAGTACGTCGAGTCGGCCGGTCTCATTCACCACGGTGTTGACGGCCTGGCGGCTCGACTCGTCCGAGCTGATGTCCAGCTCGA
>DASSDE010001185.1:0-2006 GCA_035697365.1 Kribbella sp.
CAGCTCGGTGTACGCGCGCATGAACGGCACCGTCATCGTCACGCTGTTGCGGTCCGGCAGCTGGAACGCGGTACCGCGGGTCCGGTGGGTCTTGATCACGCTGAACATGTAGTCCCAGCGGCCCGCGTTCAGGCCGGCCGAATGCTCACGGAGCTCGTAGAGGATCTCTTCCATCTCGAACGCCGCCGGGTAGGTTTCGATCAGTACGGTTGCGCGAATCGTCCCCTGCGGGATGCCGAGGGCGTCCTGCGCGGTCACGAACACGTCGTTCCACAGCCGCGCCTCGAGGTGCGACTCCATCTTCGGCAGGTAGAAGTACGGGCCCTGGCCGCGGTCCAGCTGGGGCTGCGCGCAGTTCGCGAAGTAGAGCGCGAAGTCGACCAGTGCGCCCGAGGTCGGCTCGCCGTCGACCAGGATGTGCTTCTCCGGGAGGTGCCAGCCGCGGGGCCGGACGACGATGGTTGCCAGCTCCGCGTCGGGCTTCAGCGCGTAGCTCTTGGTGCCGGTGCTGAAGTCGATCTTCCGGGTGATCGCGTCGAGCAGGTTCAGCTGGCCGCCGACGACGTTTTCCCAGGTCGGCGTATTGGCGTCCTCCTGGTCGGCGAGCCACACCTTGGCGCCGGAGTTCAGCGCGTTGATCGTCATCTTCCGGTCGGTCGGGCCGGTGATCTCCACCCGGCGGTCGACCAGCCCCGGAGCAGCGGGGGCGACCCGCCACTCCGGGTCGTCCCGGACGTCCTTCGTCTCCGGCAGGAAGCCCAGCTCCGTCCCGGCCGCGATTGCCGCGATCCGCTCCGCCCGCCGCCCGAGCAGCTCCCGGCGCCGCGCGTCGTACGCCTGGTGCAGCGTCTCGATCAGTCCGAGCGCACGCTCGGTGAGAATCTCGTCGTACCGCTCCTGCATCGGGCCGGTGACCTCGACTGGCACTGGGGGCTCCTTAATCAAGTACTACGACTTCGTGATCGGTGATGCGGTCTACTCCGACCGTAATCCAGCCGTCTTGCTCGTGCACCGCCGCCTCGGTCCCCGAGACGAGGAGCCGGGCCCGGGTCGCGCTTGCCTTGACCTCGATCACGAACGGGCCGACGGGGGTGAACTCCTCCAGGCGGCCGCGCCAGGCGCCGCCCTGGTCGAGGTTGACCAGGTGCAGGATGTGCCGGTCGCCCTGCCGGTAGAGCTGGCAGTCGAGCACGCCCGCACCGGAAACCTTCAGCGGTACGCCGTCGTGCCGCACCAGGTTCGCCAGCAACTGACCGTGGTCGGGATGGTGGTGCTTCGCGTACAACCGGTCCACGTCCGCCGCGAGATATGCCGTCCGCTCACCGAGCACCAGCGCCGGTACGTCGCTGCGCGGCTCCTCCATCCACGACTTCTCCGGCGGATAGATCGGGAACGGCGGGATCCAGGTCAGCGCCTTGGTCCGGTCCGTCTCCACCACCTCCACCTGACCGCCGAACGGCAGCACGTCGGTGTCGCCTCGGAAAACGTTTCGCTCCTCGATCCTGAGATAGCTGTGGCTGTCGTAGTGCTCCCAGTCGGTCACCGACCCGTCGCCAAAACGTTTTCCTTGGTGCCGAACGCCGAGCAGTTCACCCACCGTCCAGCGGCCCCGGCGATCACCCCACTCGTCGTAGAGCCCCGATTCCCCGGAAACGACAAGCTTTCCGCCGCCTTCCACGTAGGCAGCGAGCTGCGCGCACTGGTCGTCGGTCAGCACCCCCACGTTCGGCACGACGAGCACCGCGAACCGTTTGTCCGCCACAGCCGTCGGCAGGTACGGGATCCGCGCCCGAACGAGCGCATCCGTCCACCCGCGATAGGGCAGCTGACTGACCTCCTCCGGCGAATCCTTGCCGTGGAAGTCCACGCTCCGCTGACTCCACAGCACGCCGACCGTCGCCACCGGCTCCCGATCGACCAGCAACTCCTGGTGCGCTTCATGCCACTCGAACAGCGGCTGTGCGGTCGCGTACTGCCGCCGATCCTCGTGGACCGAGCCGATGTGG
>DASSDE010001186.1:0-3583 GCA_035697365.1 Kribbella sp.
GAACCGCAACGTCCGCTGCAACGCCTTCGGCGCCACGCCCGTTGCGGTCAAACACCGGCGTCGCAGCTGACTCTCGGACAACGCCAGCTCATCGGCCAACAGCGCGATCGCGGTCCGCTCCCACGGCATCAACCGCCGTACCAGCTCCGCCACCACTGGATCGGGCCGCAGCTTCTGGCCCGCCAGGTACTGCTGTACACCGAGCAACGCGGCGCTCGGAGACGGCGCGTCCGCCACCACTGAGCCGATCCGGTCCGCGGCCGGACCCCACAGGTCCACCGCGCAGTCGACCAGGTCGTCCGCCGGTACGCCGAGCACCGGCGTCCCCGCGCCGGGCATGAACCGAACGCCGACAATCGTGGTCCGCGGCGGGATCACCTGCAGATGCGCGCGGGTCAACGGCCCGATCAGTCGCGGTACGCCGCCGACCGGGCAGTGCAGTTCGACGCCACCGGTCGGCAGATCCCGTTGCGGGTAGGGCTGCGATCCGGTGCGCTGGATCCAGACCGTACGGACGAGGCCGGTCAAAGCTCGGACCGGCGCGCTCTCGTCGTACGTCTGGGTCATCAGACCTCGATGTGTGAGCCGATGATGACCGTGCGGTCGCGAGGAAGGCTGAAGGCCTCGGCGGCGTCCGCGGTGATGTGCGACGTCGCGAGGAACAGCTGTTTGCGCCAGCCGGCCATCGTCTTGGCCTTGCCGCGCCGAAGCTCGATCTTCGAGAGGAAGTACGACGCCCGCTCGAGATCGAGCGGCCCCTCGGACTCGGCCGGATCCAGCAGTGCCAGCGCGGCCGGTACGTTGGGGCGCTCCATGTAGCCGAACTTGATCGTGACGTGCGTGATCCCGTCGTCGCCGTACCCGAGGTCGTTCACGACGACCCGGTTCTCCTCGGCGACCCGCGGCATCGGCTCGGTGTCGATCGCGACGATCACCACGTGCTCGTGCCGGACCTCGTTGTGCTGGACGTTCGCGCGCAGCGCCAGCGGGGCGCTGACACCGCCGCGGTTCAGGAAGATCGCCGTACCGGGGACGGTGCGAACCGCCAGCTTGCCAGAGCCCAGTTCGTCGATGAACTCCTGCAGCGAACCCTCGGCGCGTTCCCGCTCGCGGGTGACGACCTCACGGCCGCGCTGCCACGTCGTCATCACGGTGAACGCGGTGAGCGCGATCAGCAACGGCAGCCACGCGCCGTGCAACAGCTTGGTCAGGTTGGCCCCGATGAACAGCGCGTCGATCAGCAGCAGCGGTACGGCGCCCGCGATGATCAGCCATCTCGGGATCTTCCAGCGGTAGTGCGCGACGTAGAAGAACAGCAGGGTGGTGATGGTGATCGTGCCGGTGACGGTCATGCCGTACGCGTACGCCAGCGCGGCCGAACTGCGGAACGCGAAGATCAGCGTCAGCACCGACACGAACAGCAGCCAGTTCACGAACGGTACGTAGATCTGGCCGATCGTCGTCGCCGAGGTGTGCGTCACCCGCAGTCGCGGCAGGTACCCGAGCCGGGCGGCCTGCGCCATCACCGAGTAGGCACCGGTGATCACCGCCTGCGAGGCGATCACGGTGGCCGCGGTCGCCAGCAGCACGAGCGGCAGCCGGCCCCAATCGGGGACCAGCAGGAAGAACGGGCTGCTGATGTTCTGGTGGTTCTTCAGGATCAGCGCGCCCTGGCCCAGGTAGCTGAGCGTGAGGGCGGGCAGGACCAGGAACAGCCAGCCGCGACTGATCGCCTTCCGGCCGAAGTGTCCCATGTCGGCGTACAGCGCCTCGGCTCCGGTGATCGACAGGACGACCGCGGCGAGCGCGAAGAACGCGATGTGGAAATGCCCGGCCAGGAAGCCGATCGCGTACGTCGGGGAGAGCGCCTTGAGGATCTGTACGTGGGTGAGGATGCCGCCGATCCCGGCCACGCCGATGACCGCGAACCAGGCGATCATCACCGGCCCGAACGCCCGGCCGATCGACTCGGTCCCGCGGCGCTGGACCATGAACAGCCCGATGATGATCACCGCGGTGATCGGGATGACGTACTCGCCCAGCGACGGGTGCACGGTCTTGACGCCCTCGACCGCGGACAGCACCGAGATCGCCGGCGTGATCATGCCGTCGCCGAAGAACAGCGACGCGCCGAACAGGCCCACCGTCGCGAGCGCCGCGGAGGCCTTCCGGCCCGGGTGCGTCCGGCGCCACTTGCGGAGCAGTGTGATCAGTGCCATCACACCGCCCTCGCCGTCGTTGTCGGCGCGCATCGTGAGCAGGATGTACGTGACGGTGACGATCAGCATCACCGACCAGAAGATCAGCGACACCACGCCGTACACGTTGTGGTCGCTGACCGGCACCGGGTGCGGGTCCTCGGGGTTGAAGACCGTCTGCAGGGTGTAGATGGGGCTGGTACCGATGTCACCGAACACGACACCGAGTGCGCCGACCATCACGGCAAGCTTCGCCGTGTCATGAGCCGTGTGCGCAGACTGATCCGTCACGGGACCGGACGATACCCGCCCCGGGAGCTAACACTGTGCATGTCCAACCGGCGGCCTCGGCTCCGACGTACCGGGCATGACAGCCGAACGGGTACTGCGCACCTATCTCACGCTCGTCGTGGTGTCGACGGGGGCGTCCTCGATGATCTGGGGCATCAACACGGTGTTCCTGCTGGACGCCGGCCTGAGCATCGGGAAGACGTTCGCGGCGAACGCGTTCTTCACCGTCGGGATGGTGCTGTTCGAGGTGCCGACCGGTGTGGTCGCGGACACCGTCGGCCGCCGTGCGTCGTACCTGTTGGGGACGGCGACGTTGATCGGTACGACGCTGCTGTACCTGCTGCTCTGGCGGGTACACGCGCCGTTCGTGTGGTGGGCGGTGGTGTCGGCACTGCTCGGTCTCGGGTTCACGTTCTTCAGCGGAGCGACCGAGGCGTGGCTGGTGGACGGGCTGCACGCGACCGGGTACCGCGGGTCGCTCGACGACGCGTTCGCGAAGGGGCAGGTGGCGAACGGCGTCGCGATGCTGGCCGGCTCGATCGGCGGCGGCGTTCTCGCCCAGTTCACGAACCTCGGGATGCCGTACGTCGCCCGCGCGGTCTTGCTGACGGCCACGTTCGTGGTGGCGTGGCGGTCGATGCGGGACATCGGCTTCACCCCGAAGCCGCGAGAATCGGTCCGGGGCGAGCTGACCGGCATCGTCCGGGCATCGCTCCAGCACGGGCTGAACCGGCGGGTGCGCTGGGTGATGCTCGCCGGCCCGTTCACCGCCGGAGTCAGCGTCTACGGCTTCTACGCCGCCCAGCCTTACCTGCTCCAGCTCTACGGCCACACCAACGCCTACGCCATCGCCGGCCTCTCAGCCGGAGTAGTAGCCGCCGCCCAAATAGCCGGCGGCACCGCCTCCCCCCACCTGACCCGCTTCTTCCACTCCAGCCGATCGCGAGAGCTCACCTCCCACCCGACCCCGGAGCGTGGCCTCACCTCCCACCTCGCCCCGGAGCGAGGCGGAGGGGCGGAACCTCGGATCCGGATGCTGATCGGCACGGTGCTTGTGTCTGCGGTGATGATTGCTGGGCTTGGGCTGGTGAGTT
>DASSDE010001187.1:0-4373 GCA_035697365.1 Kribbella sp.
GGAAGGAAATTGGTGGCTGACGACGTCCGTAGACCGCGGGTCCTCGATGTGCTGGCGGCGGCGGAGCCCTGGGAGGTCCCGAGCGCCTGGATCGAACGGGTCCGCGCCCAGCTGAAGGTCTGGGCGGACGACCCGCAGGCACTGCGGCCGCTACGCCCGGAGGCCTTCCCGGACTTCGTGAAGGGCACTCCGGCGGCGGTCTGGTTCACCCACCAGGTGGCGCCGCAGCTGACCGGGTGGATCCCGGTGCTGCACGGTGAGTACGCCGATCTCTCGACCGAGCTGACCCACGACTACTACCGGCCGTCGTCGCGGCTCGGCGGGAACGGGCACGTGATCTACAGCGCGCCCACCGACTGGCACCTCCAGGCGATCGCCGGATCGCGCGGATTCCGCGAGCACGGCCGCAAGCAGGCGCTGGAGCTGTCCCGCGACGTGGTCCGGCTGTTCCTCGACGCTCCCCCGATGGCCGCCCGGGCCGAGGCGCTGACCGCGGCGTTCGACCGGGTGCTGGCCGACCGGGAGGCGACGCACCTGCACGTCACCGGCGAGTACGACGAGATCGCCAAGTACTGGCGGACCGACGCGCTCAAGCCCGCCGAGCGGGCCGTGCTCCCGGAGCTGGCCGGCCCGACCGCCGCCCTGCGGTTCTCGATGAACTCGATCCGCGACACGCACGCCCGGCTGCTGATGGCGGTCCCGGACGAGTACGCCGGCGACTTCGCCCAGGTGATGGCCGAGCTGATCCTGGCCGCCGGGCTGCGCGGCATCCCGCAGTCGGTCGCGACCATCCTCGGCGACGCCGCGATCGACGTCCACAAGGCGCTCGAGGAGATCCACCAGACGTTCAGCCTGCAGACCTGGCACGGCCACGTGAACCAGTGGATGTCCCGCGCGATCCGCGGCGGGCAGTCGACGCTCGCGCGGATGTGGGGCGCTTCCGCCGCGCGGGTCGGAGTCCACCTGTCCGGCGTGCTCACGAAGGCCCCGTGGCCGGAGCCCGAGATCCCGGACCTCACGACGCTGTTCCGGATGCTCGACCGGGAGCGCTGGAGCGCCCTCGAGACCGCCGCCGCGGCGGAGCAGGACAACTCACTGTCGGCCGCCTGGAGCGGGCTCAAGAAGGATGCCGCCGAGCAGAAGAAGGCCGAGAGCACCGGCGGCACCGACGAGCCGCTGCCCCCGAAGCCGGTGGACCTGAGCGACAACCCGCTCGCCGAGCTGGACTCGCTGATCGGCCTGGAGTCGGTGAAGGACGCGGTCCGCAAGATGGTCGCCGAGGTGAAGACGAACCTGCGCCGCACCGAGCTCGGGCTGCCCAGCCACGAGCGGGCGCGGCACATGGTGTTCGTCGGCAAGCCCGGTACGGCGAAGACGACGATCGCCCGGCTGCTGAGCCGGATCTACCACCAGCTCGGCGTCCTGGAGAAGGGCCACGTGGTCGAGGTCGACCGCTCCGACCTGGTCGGGCCCGGCGTCGGTTCGACGGCACCGATGACGGCGGCCAAGTTCCGCGAGGCGCTCGGCGGCGTGCTGTTCATCGACGAGGCGTACAGCCTGACGCCGGAGAACACCCCGGGTGACTACGGCCTGGAAGCGGTCGCCACGATCCTGAAGCTGATGGAAGACCACCGCAACGACTGCATCGTGATCGTCGCCGGGTACCACCGCGAGATGCAGCGCTTCATGGAGTCGAACACCGGTCTGGCCTCGCGCTTCCCGAAGCTGCTGTCGTTCAGCGAGTACGACACCGACCAGCTGGTCGAGATCTTCGAGCTGCAGGCGCGCCAGAAGGGCATGATCTACGGCGAGGAAGTGCTCGACAAGGTCCGCAGCGTGATCCCGCCGGCGCCGCGCGGGCACAGCTTCGGCAACGGTCGTTTCATCCGGAACGTCCTCGAGGAGGCCGTCTCCAACCAGGCCACGCGGCTGTCGGCCAGCGACCCGGACAAGCTCACCGAGCGCGACCTCCGCGAGCTCATCCCCGCCGACGTCCGCCCCCCGACCTCCATGCGCGCCGAGGACTACCTGCTGCAGAAGCCCGGCACCTAGATCGGGGTCGCGAGCGCTACCGGGTTACCTTCGGGGTCGGCCAGGTAGGCCTGGCGTTCCCCCCAGGGCATGGTGGCCGGCTCCTGCAGGATCCGGTGGCCGGCGGCGCGGAAGCGTTCCAGCTCGGCCTCGACGTCGTCGACGTACACGAACAGCTCGAAGCGTGGCGCCGTACCGACTGTGATGCCGAGCTGGGCCTCCGGCCAGCCGGCGTCGGACAGCCCGAGGGACGACTCTCCGCGCTCGAGGCCGACGTAGTGCGGGTCGCCCTCGAGCGGGAACTGGTACGTCGGCTCGTACCCGAGGAGCGTGTAGAACTCGACACAGCGGCGGACGTCGGTGACGTAAACCACCGGGAACGCCTTCACGCCCTAGACCAGGTTCGCGATCAGGGCGGCGGCGTCGGTCCGCTTGCCGGTGTAGAAGGGGACCTCCTCCCGGGTGTGCCGCCGTGCGGTCGCGGCGCGCAGCTCACGCATCAGGTCGACGATCCGGTGCAGCTCATCGGCCTCGAACGCCAGCATCCACTCGTAGTCGCCGAGCGCGAACGCCGCCACCGTGTTCGCCCGTACGTCAGGGAAGGCCCGCGCCATCTTGCCGTGCTCCGCGAGCATGAACCGGCGCTCCTCGTCGGGCAGCAGGTACCACTCGTAGGACCGGACGAACGGGTAGACGCAGGCGTACGCCCGCGGCTCCTCGTCGGCCAGGAAGGCCGGGATGTGGCTCTTGTTGAACTCCGCCGGCCGGTGCAGCGCGAACTGCGACCAGACCGGGACCAGGTGCCGGCCGAGCCGCGAGTGGCGCAGCGCGTGGTACGCCTGCTGGAGCGCGTCCGACGTCGGCGCGTGCCACCAGATCATGAAGTCCGCGTCCGCGCGGAAACCCTCGACGTCGTAGATCCCGCGGATCACCACGTCGTCGGCCGCGAGCTTGCCGACCAGCTCGTTCAGCTCGGCGGTCAGCTCGTCGCGGTACGCCTGGGAATCTGGGCCGCCGAGCGGCGTCTCGACCTTGAACACCGACCAGAGGGTGTAGCGGATCACATCGTTCAGCTCACGGGCCTTCGGCTTACCAGTCACGAGTTCATTGTCTCCAATGCGTTCAGGTGCTCCCGCACCCGGGTGGCCGCCTTGCCACCCGAGGCCACACACGCGGCGATCCCGACGCCCCGGTACGCCGCCCCGCAGACCGCCAGCCCCGGTACGCCGGCCACCGCCGCCTCGACCCGGTCCACCCGATCCAGATGCCCCACGGCGTACTGCGGAAGTCCCCCACCCCAGCGGGTCACGAGCGATCCGACGACGCCGTCCAGCCCGATGGCCTGCCGCAGATCGGCCGCCGCGAGCTGGACCAGCTCCTCGTCGGAGCGCTGCAGTACGTACTCCTCGCCGAGCCGGCCGACCGAGGTCCGCAGCACCGCGAGGTCGCCGCCGGCCTCCGCGGACCAGGCCCACTTGGCGTGCGAGTACGTCGCCGCCTTGATCGTCCGGCCCTCCACGGACGGAACCAGGAACCCGGACCCGGCAGCATCCGCGGGCCAGTCACGTTTGCGGACCGCGAGCGTGACGATCGCCATGCTCGCGTACTCGATCGCGGCCAGCTCGGTCGCGGCCGCGGGCACCAGGTCGGTCAGCATCCGCGAGGCGGGCGTCGCGGGGACCGCGACCACGATCGCATCCGCGGCGAGGTACGTCGGCGCGGGCACCGGGCCCGCTTCCAGCTCGAACCCGCCGGCGGTGCGCGTGATCCGGCGGACGGTGAGCTTGGTCCGGATCTGGACGCCGCGGGCGATGAGATCCTGCTCCAGCGCGGTGACGACGCGGTTGATGCCGCCGCTGATACCCGCGAAGACCGGCTGCCCGGCACGCTTCTGGCCGAGCTCGCGAAGCTCGGCAGTGGCGGCCAGCAGGCTCGGGGCGGTCCGCAGCCTCGCGTACAGGTCCGGGACGGCCGCAGCGAGCGAGATCTCGTCGGCCTTCCCGGCGTACACCCCGCCGAGCAGCGGGTCGACCAGCTTGTCGGTGACCGCGGAGCCCATGCGCTCGGCAACGAACCGCCCGATCGCCACGTCCTCGGTCAACGCGGGCGCGGGCAGCGCCGACTCGTGCGCGACCTGCTCGGCGGCAGACTCCCCCAGTACGTCGGTGGTTGCGGACGGATCGACCGGTACGCCCATCACGGTCGGCGGGATCGCCCGGATCCGGTCGCCGACCCACAGGCCGGCCGAGGCCGTCGCGGGATGCACGATCTCGTCGCCGAGCCCGACCGCACGGATCAGGTCGACACCTTCGGGCCGGCGCGCGAGCACCGACTCGGCGCCC
>DASSDE010001188.1:0-2844 GCA_035697365.1 Kribbella sp.
GCGTACACGCGATCGGCGTCCGGACCGCGGTGCGCGATCCGGTCGCTCATCGCCTCCGCGAGCGCGAAGCCGTCGTGCTGCTGGTAGCAGCCGGCAATCCCGCACACGTCAGGACCCCGTGGCGTTCGTCATCCGGGTGACCGTCGGACCGAGGCGGCTGACGTGGCCGGTGAGCTGGTCGTACACCCCGAGGTACGCCTTCTGCTGGTGTTTCCACGCGAGCACCTGCTCGACGCGTTCGCGGCCCAGCTTCGCCATCCGGCGGCGGCGGACCTGGTCGTCGAGCAGTTCGACGATCGCGTCCCCGTACTGCCGGACGTCGTTGGGCTCGACGTACACCGCGGCGTCGGCCGCCGACACCTTCGTCTCCACCAGGTCGAACGCGACGACGGGGAGCTCGAAGGCCATGTACTCCATGGTTTTGTTCATTGTCGACACATCGTTCAGCGGGTTCTTCGGGTCCGGCGAGAGGCCGAGGTCGGCGGTCGACATCACCGCGCGTACGGTCTCGTCCGGCACCCGCCCGGTGAACTCGACGTACTCGCCGAGCCCGAGCTCGTCCCGGAGCGCGACCACCTCGTCGAACGAGTCGCCGGCGCCCATCAGCGTGAACGCGATGTCGGTCCGGTGCAGATTGTTGACGATGTGATCGGCGGCGCGGACCACGATGTCGACACCGTCCTGCGGTCCCATCACGCCGATGTACGTGACCAGATAGCGGTGACCGCGGCGCAGCGACTCGTCCGCTGCGCCGCGGAGCAGTTTGTCCGGGTCCGGCCCGGTACGGACGACCGTCACGTCGTGATTCGCCTTGCCGCTGCGGGTGATCGCGATCCGGCGGTACGAGTCGTTCGTCGACGTGACGTGGTCGGCGGTGCGGTGCGTCATCCGTTCCAGGAAGCGCAATCCCTTGTACGGAAGGCTTGTCGTACCACCGAACCGCGACTGGAACAGTTCCGGGCAGAGGTCGTGGTGGTCGAACACGAACCGGGTGCCGTCCAGACGGCGCAGCAGCATCGCGATCGGCCAGAAGATGTCCGGGGGGTTGCAGGCCTGCAGGACCTTGAACCGGCCGGCTCTGCGAGCCCGGAACACCAGGCGGAGCGTCAGCAGGAACGAGTACGCGTACTCCCAGACGAAGCTGACCTTGCTACCGCCCGGCGCGTACGCCTTGTACTTGTGGACGGTCACGCCGTCGATCACCTCGTACGACGGGTCGCCCGGCCCCTTCGGGCAGACGACCGTGACGTCGTACCCGGCGGCGACCAGCGCTTGGCACTCCAACCAGACGCGGCGGTCGAACGGCACCCAGAGGTTCTGGATGATGATCAGTACCCGCGGACCGGTCACCAGCCCACTCCTTCGTACCCGGGCAACGCCTCGACCGCGGCGCCGAGCCGGCCGCTGAGATCGATGGTGCGCGCCGGCGGCGTCTCCAGGAGCGCGTTGATCGCGCGGCTGTCGGTGGCCGACACGATGGCCACATCCGCGCCGGCGAGCGCCGCGTTCGCGTCGCCGGTGAGGACTCGCTGCAGATGCGGGAGCTTGGACTGGACGTGTCTCAGGTTTGCACCGACCAGGCGGGTCGGGTTCACGATCGCGTCGTAGATCCGCAGGTTGTAGCCCTTGCCGATCAGGCGCTCGGCGAGCTCCACGTTCGGGCTCTCCCGCAGGTCGTCGGTGGCGTGCTTGAAGCTCAGCCCGAGCAGCGCGATCTCGCGACCGGGGCCGGCGATCACGCGGTCGACGACGTCGCGGACGCTGCGCTCGTTGGTGGCCAGCGCCCCGGACAGCAGTGGGAGTTCCGTGTCGTTCATCCGCGCCAGGTGCAGCACGCTGCGCAGATCCTTCGGCAGGCACGAGCCGCCGAACGCGAAGCCCGGCTTCAGGTAGTACGGCGAGATGTTCAGGCTGGTGTCCTGCACGAAGATCTTCATCACCTCGCGCGAGTCCACCGCGAAGTGCCGGAAGATCCGGCCCATCTCGTTCGCGAACGAGACCTTCGTGGCGTGGAAGGCGTTGCACGCGTACTTGAGCGCCTCGGCTGTCCGAACGTCGACAATCTGCATGTCGACGTTCAGAAAGGAGAACAGGTCGGTCAGAGCGGTACCGACCTTCGCGCTCCGGGTGCCCACCACCACGAACGGCGGCTCGTAGAAGTCCGCGAGGCCGGATCCCTCGCGCAGGAACTCCGGGCACATCGCCGTACCGAACGTGAGCCCGTCCGGCTCCGGCACCTCGGCCAGCACCTGCGCGACCACCTCGTCGACCGTGCCCGGCGGAACGGTGCTGCGCACCACGATGCTGTGGAACCCGGACTCCGGCCGTACGACGACCCGCGCCGCCTCGGCGATGTCGCGGACCGCACGTTTGATGTAGGTGAGATCAGTACTACCCGCAGCGGTCGACGGCGTACCGACACAGATCAGCGAGACGTCGGCCCGCTCCACCGCGAGCCGCGGATCGGTTGTCGCATGCAACCGCCCCGACGCCACACCCGCCGCAACAAGCTCGTCCAGCCCCGGCTCCACCACCGGGCTGCGTCCCTGCGAGATCGGCTCGACCTTGGCGGTGTCGACATCCACCCCCCACCCCTCATGCCCGGCAGCAGCCAGACAAGCCGCCGTCACCGACCCGACATACCCCAAGCCGAACACGGCTACCTTCATAACGCCCCCCACAGGATCAAAACACGGTCCCCCACACCCCAGCGCCCATGAGAGCACCCACCCCACCCCCCTGATACACCCCTGTGGAAATCTCCCCCGCAAAATCTCCCGACCCCACTACCCTGAATCACAGAACGTGTCCAAGCCCCCTCAGGAGCAGTCATGGAAACGCCGT
>DASSDE010001189.1:0-3045 GCA_035697365.1 Kribbella sp.
GTCCGGCGCCGAGGTCTACTCGATGACCACGGTCACGTCCGTCGAGCCGCTCCCGGACGGCGGGTACGCGATCGACACCTGTCGTACGTCCCGTCGCAAGGTGACCCGGCGCTTCACCGCGCAGCAGGTGGTGTTCGCCGCATCCGCGCTCGGTACGGCAAAGCTCCTGCACCGGCTGCGCGACGAGGGCAAGCTGCCCCGGCTGTCGGACCGGCTTGGTGTCCTGACCCGGACGAACTCCGAGTCGCTGCTCGGCGCGATCGCCCGCGACGGCGACGTCGACTACACCCGCGGGGTCGCGATCACGTCGTCGTTCCACCCGGACGACATCACGCACATCGAGCCGGTGCGGTACGGGAAGGGCAGCAACGCGATGTCGCTGCTGCAAACCGTGCTGACCGACGGCGACGGCGACAAACCCCGCTGGCGGACCTGGCTGCGCGAGCTGGGCGTGCAGCGCAAGAACATCCGCCGGCTGTACGACCTGAAGCACTGGTCGGAGCGGACCGTGATCGCGCTCGTCATGCAGACCGCGGACAACTCGATCACGACGTACGGCAAGCGGGATCGGCTGGGCCGCTGGAAGCTGACGTCCAAGCAGGGCCACGGCGCTCCGAACCCGTCCTGGATCCCGGTCGCGAACCAGGTGGTCCGGCGGATGGCCAAGCTGATGAACGGTACGCCGGGCGGCACCATCGGCGAGCCGTTCAACGTACCGATGACCGCGCACTTCATCGGCGGCTGCGCGATCGGGGACTCGGCCGCTTCGGGTGTGGTGGATCCGTACCACCGCGTCTACGGGTACGAGGGGCTGCACATCGTCGACGGCTCCACGATCTCGGCGAACCTGGGCGTCAACCCGTCGTTGACGATCACCGCCCAGGCCGAGCGCGCCCTGTCGTTCTGGCCGAACAAGGGCGGGACGGACCCGCGACCGGCGATGGGCGATCAGTACCGCCGGATCCAGCCGGTGAAGCCGGATCACCCGGTCGTACCGGCTGACGCCCCAGGCGCCCTCCGGCTGCCCATCTTTCCGAAGCAGGCTGTGACGGAGTTGTAACAGAGCGGGGAAATTCGCCGCAAATGAAAAAGCCTCAGCAGTAAGTTGCTGAGGCTTTTTGCAAAAGGTCCGGAAAAGGGAGCAGGTCCCTCGGGAACGTTTCCGCCCAAATCGTTTCCCGAGGGACCCACTCAAGCCGGGGTGAGGCGCCCGGCGCTTTGGGATCGGGTCACCAACCATGGCTGGCGACCCGAGCTCTTGGTTACTACCTTACATCCGATTTCCTGGAGCTTCGTGGCTTGTGACCACTCTGCGTGCTGATCGTAATGATCGGCATTGTTGCTCTTGGTAACCGGGTGGCGGTCTTCCTTGCGGTAACCGCCTCTGCACACTTCAACGAGCCCTTCTACGGGGGGTTACGAGGTTCCGCAGAAAATTCCAGATTCTTTTCCTCCAAGTGCGGAGAGTGGCGGTGAGGCACCCGGGGCCGATCTGTTCCACGTGACGCCCGCCGCAGTACCCGCGGACGGACCTGACCTACTCTGAGCCGACCGTTCTGATGAGGCAGGAGAACTATGAGCGAGATCCTGGGCGTGGCACGTGAGCAGGTCCTGGAACAGGGCACCGGGCTGAGCCAGGAACAATTGGCCGAGGTCCTCCGGGTGCCCGACGAGGAACTGCCGGAATTGCTCGCGCTCGCGCACGACGTCCGGGTCAAGTGGTGCGGCGAGGAGGTCGAGGTCGAGGGGATCATCTCGCTGAAGACCGGCGGCTGCCCCGAGGACTGCCACTTCTGCTCGCAGTCCGGCCAGTTCACCTCGCCGGTGCGCTCGGTCTGGCTGAACATCCCGGAGCTGGTCGAGGCCGCCAAGGAGACCGCGAAGACCGGCGCCACCGAGTTCTGCATCGTCGCCGCGGTCCGTGGGCCGGACGAGCGGCTGATGGCGCAGGTGAAGGCCGGTATCGAGGCGATCAACGCCGAGGTCGACATCAACATCGCCTGTTCGCTCGGCATGCTCACCCAGGCGCAGGTCGACGAGCTGAAGTCGTGGGGCGTGCACCGCTACAACCACAACCTCGAGTCGGCTCGCTCGTACTTCGGCGACGTCGTCACCACGCACTCGTTCGAGGAGCGCTGGGACACCTGCCTGATGGTGCGCGAGTCCGGGATGGAGCTGTGCTGCGGCGGCCTGGTCGGGATGGGCGAGACCCTCGAGCAGCGCGCGGAGCTGGCCGCCCAGCTCGCCGAGCTCGACCCGCACGAGGTCCCGCTGAACTTCCTCAACCCGCGCCCCGGGACACCGTTCGGCGACCTCGAGGTGATGGACGGCAAGGACGCGCTGCGCACCATCGCCGCGTTCCGGCTGGCGATGCCGCGGACGGTCCTGCGGTACGCCGGCGGCCGCGAACTGACCCTCGGCGACCTGGGCACCCGCGACGGCCTGCTCGGCGGCATCAACGCCGTCATCGTCGGCAACTACCTGACCACCCTCGGCCGCCCGGCGACCGCCGACCTCGACCTCCTCGCCGAGCTCAAGATGCCGGTGAAGGAACTCCAGAAGTCGCTATGACGTACTGCGGTCGTTGCGGGCTCGAGGGGCGTCACGAGGCGTGCGTACAGGCCTTGGTGCTGGAGCCTCCGCGGTACTGCGCGCACTGCCGGCGGCGGATGATCGTCCAGGTGCACCCGATGGGCTGGACCGCCCGGTGCTCGGTGCACGGCTCGGTCGATGACTCGGTCCTCGGCTCGGTCGATGACTCGGTCCTCGGCTCGGTTGATGGTTCGGCCGACGGTGGGGTGTTGTCCTGATGTCGGATCTGCTGGCCCAGGACGCGCAGCTGTTGTGGCATCCGTACTCGTCGCTGACCTCGCCGTCGCCGGTGCGGCTGGTCCGGGGCGCTTCCGGCGTACGGCTGCAGCTGGACGACGGCGCGGGTGGAACGGTCGAGGCGATCGACGCGATGGCGTCCTGGTGGTGCATGATCCACGGCTACCGCCATCCGGTGCTGGACGCTGCCGTGAAGCGCCAGGTCGACGAGTTCAG
>DASSDE010001190.1:0-2614 GCA_035697365.1 Kribbella sp.
GTGAGCGGAAGTTCCCGCTGGTCGCACTCAACCTGCACCGTTACTTCTTCTACGGCGCGCTGGTCTTCGGTCTGCTGAACATCTACGACGGCGTCCAGGCCTTCCACGGCGACGGCGGCGGTTTCGGCATCGGCCTCGGCACGGTGATCATCTGGGTCAACCTGGTCTGCCTGTGGCTGTACACGCTGTCCTGCCACGCCTGCCGGCACATCGTCGGCGGCCGCCTGAAGAACTTCTCCAAGCACCCGATGCGCTACCGGTACTGGACCTTCGTGTCCAAGCTGAACCCGAAGCACGGCACTTTCGCGATGACGTCGCTGTTCACCGTGATCCTGACCGACTTCTACATCATGGCGGTCTCCGCCGGATGGTTCTCCGACCTGCGCATCATCAACTGACCGGGATCTCGAGACATGACTGAGCTGGAACGACACTCCTACGACGTCGTCGTGATCGGGGCCGGCGGCGCCGGTCTGCGCGCGGCGATCGAGGCCCGCGCGCAGGGCAAGCGCACCGCGATCATCTGCAAGTCGCTGTTCGGCAAGGCACATACCGTGATGGCCGAGGGCGGCGCCGCCGCCTCGATGGGCAACGCCAACTCCAAGGACAACTGGCAGGTGCACTTCGGTGACACCATGCGCGGCGGCAAGTTCCTGAACAACTGGCGGATGGCCGAGCTGCACGCCAAGGAAGCCCCGGACCGGATCTGGGAGCTGGAGACCTACGGCGCGCTGTTCGACCGGACGCCGGACGGCAAGATCAGCCAGCGCAACTTCGGCGGCCACACCTACCCACGGCTCGCACACGTCGGCGACCGCACCGGCCTGGAGCTGATCCGCACCCTGCAGCAGAAGATCGTCTCGCTGCAGCAGGAGGACTTCGAGGCCACCGGCGACTACGAGGCCAACCTCAAGGTCTACGCCGAGTGCACGATCACCGAGCTGCTCAAGGACGGCGACGCGATCGCCGGCGCCTTCGGGTACTGGCGCGAGTCCGGCCGGTTCATCCTGTTCGACGCGCCGGCGGTCGTGCTGGCGACCGGCGGCGTCGGCAAGTCCTTCAAGGTCACCTCGAACTCCTGGGAGTACACCGGTGACGGGCACGCGCTGGCGATGCGGGCCGGCGCGACGCTGATCAACATGGAGTTCATCCAGTTCCACCCGACCGGCATGGTCTGGCCCCCGTCGGTGAAGGGCATCCTGGTCACCGAGTCGGTCCGCGGTGACGGTGGCGTGCTGAAGAACTCCGAGGGCAAGCGCTTCATGTTCGAGTACGTGCCGGACGTGTTCCGGGCGCAGTACGCGGACAACGAGGAAGAGGCCGACCGCTGGTACAAGGACGCCGACAACAACCGGCGCCCACCGGAGCTGCTGCCGCGCGACGAGGTCGCCCGGGCAATCAACTCCGAGGTGAAGGCCGGTCGCGGTACGCCGCACGGCGGTGTCTTCCTGGACGTGTCGACCCGGCTTCCGGCCGAGGAGATCACCCGGCGGCTGCCGTCGATGCACCACCAGTTCAAGGAGCTGGCGGACGTCGACATCACCGCCGAGCCGATGGAGGTCGGTCCGACCTGCCACTACGTGATGGGTGGCGTCGAGGTCGACCCGGACACCGCGTCGTCGATCGTGCCCGGTCTGTTCGCGGCCGGTGAGGTGGCCGGCGGTATGCACGGCTCGAACCGGCTCGGCGGCAACTCGCTGTCCGACCTGCTGGTCTTCGGGCGGCGCGCCGGCCTGGGTGCGTCGTCGTACGTCGACAGTCTGCAGGAGCGGCCGAAGATCGACGAGGCGGATGTCGACGCGGCCGCGGCCGAGGCGCTGGCGCCGTTCGAGCTCGAGGGCGGCGAGAACCCGTACTCGATCCACCAGGACCTGCAGCAGTCGATGAACGACCTGGTCGGCATCATCCGCAAGGAAGAGGAAATGGAGCGCGCGCTCGGCCGGCTGGCCGAGTTCCGCGGCCGGATCGCGAAGATGACGGTCGAGGGGCACCGCCAGTTCAACCCGGGCTGGCACCTGGCGCTCGACCTGCGCAACATGCTGACCGTGTCCGAGTGCGTGGCCGGTGCCGCGCTGCTGCGGCAGGAGTCCCGCGGCGGTCACACCCGCGACGACTACCCGACGATGTCGGCGGACTGGCGCAAGAAGCTGCTGGTCTGCAAGCTCGACGCCGAGGGCCAGGTGAACGTGACCGAGGAGCAGCAGATCCCGATGCGCGAGGACCTGCTGGACCTGTTCGAGCTCGACGAGCTGAAGAAGTACCTGACGGATGAGGAGCTGCCGGCCAAATGAGTTACCAAGGCAAATTCCGCGTCTGGCGCGGGGACTCCGAGGGCGGAGAGCTCAAGGACTACGAGGTCGAGGTGAACGAGGGCGAGGTCGTCCTCGACGTCATCCACCGGCTGCAGGCCACCCAGACGCCGGACATGGCGGTGCGGTGGAACTGCAAGGCCGGCAAGTGCGGCTCCTGCAGCGCCGAGATCAACGGCATGCCGAAGCTGATGTGCATGTGCCGGATGAACACGTTCGAAGAGGACGAGGTCGTCACGGTCACGCCGATGCGGACGTTCCCGGTGATCCGGGACCTGGTCACCGACGTGTCGTTCAACTACCAG
>DASSDE010001191.1:0-2202 GCA_035697365.1 Kribbella sp.
CAGACCGATCTGCTCGGCGATCTCCAGGCAGGCACGGACTCCGCCGATCGGCTGCACCTTGAGTACGGCGATGTCCGCCGCCTCCAGCTTCTTCACCAGCATCGGGTCTTCGGCCCGCCGGATCGATTCGTCCGCGGCCACGGGTACGTCGGTACGGCGTCGTACCGCCGCCAGATCCTCCACGGCAGCACACGGCTGCTCGACGTACTCCAGGTCGAAGCGAGCCAGCTCCTTGAGGCTCTTCACGGCCTCGTCCACGGACCACGCGCCGTTGGCGTCGATCCGCACCCGGCCCGCGCCGATGGCGTCCCGCACGGCCTCCACTCGCGCCAGGTCGTCCGCGAGCGTCTGCCCTGGCTCGGCCACCTTCACCTTGGCCGTGCCGCATCCGGACGCCCGGACGATCTCCGCCGCCTTCGACGGACTGACTGCCGGCACAGTGCAGTTCACCGGTACGACGTCCCGAACCGGCGCCGGCCAGCCGTCGACGGCTGCCTCGCGGGCTGCCCGCAGCCAGGGGACGCAGGTGGCGTCGTCGTAGTCCAGGAACGGACTCCACTCGGCCCAGCCGGCCGGGCCCTCGAACAGCATGCCTTCGCGCACGGTGATGCCGCGGAACTTGTTCTTCAGACCGATCGAATACGTGATCACCGCACGGTCCCCAGCAGCCGCTGCCGGTCGACCTTGCCCGAGGCAAGCATCGGTAAGGCGTCCAGGGCAACCACCTGGCGTGGCGCCCAGGTCCGCGGCAGGTTCTCCGCGACGAAGTCCCGCAGCTCGTCCCGCCCCGGCTCTCCGACGACGAAGGCGACCACTCTGGTCCCCCACTCCGCGTCCGGTACTCCCAGCACCACCGCGTCCTTCACGCCGGGATGCTCGAGCAGCCGTGCCTGCACGGTCGTCAGGGTCACGTTGACACCGCCGGAGATCACCACGTCGTCGATCCGGCCGATCACCCGCAGACGCCCGTCCACGATCTCGCCGCGGTCCTGCGTCCGGAACCAGCCGTCCCGCAGTACCTCCGCGGTCAGCTCCGGCCGCAGCCGGTATCCGGAGAACAGTGTGGTGCCCTTGATCAGAACCCGCCCGTCGTCCAGGGCGATCGACGTACCATCCAGCGGCTCACCGGCGTACACACAGCCGCTGCCGGTCTCGGTCATCCCGTACGCCGGGATCGCGGTCACCCCAGCCTCGGCGGCGCGAGCCTTCAGCGGAGCCGGACTGGCGGCGCCACCGATGATGATGGCGTCGAACGACCGCAGTGCGTCCAGATCGGTGTCCAGGTAGCGCGCCAGCTGGGTCGGCACCATCGCGGTGTAGCGGCGTGGGCCGGTCATCGATGCGGCCGCCTCGGTGAAGCTCTCGCCGAGCATGACTGGCACGTGGCCGGCTACGACGGAGCGGGTGAGGATCTGCAGGCCACCGACGAAGTACGGCTTCATCGGGAGCAGCCACTGCCCCGGACCACCGAGGCGGGCGTGGGTGGCGACCGCGGACGCGAGCAGGGCGTCGCGGGAGAGCAGCACACCCTTGGGCTCACCGGACGACCCGGATGTGGTCAGCACCACAGCGCAGCCGTCCTCCAACGGCTGGTCCGGTGCGGCTGCCTGCCTGACCCGCGCGGCCGCGGCCCGATCGGACGGTACTGGAGCGAATGGCGTACCACTGCCATCCAGTACGCCGCTCAACGCGGACAACACGGCATCCGGCGTACCGGGGACGAGGCGCAGGCTAGACATGTCACTCCGAGCGTACGGCCCGGCTTCGGACCTTCGACTCGCGGCTGACAGAATCGACGGTCATGGCCACCCCTGCCCAGTGGATCGAAGGCGCGCGCCCACGGACGCTGCCCGCCGCGATCTCCCCTGTCCTCGTCGGAACCGGTGCGGCCGCGTACCTGGACGGCTTCGTCTGGTGGAAGGCGCTGCTCGCGCTCGGCGTCGCGCTGAACCTGCAGATCGGGGTCAACTACGCCAACGACTACAGCGACGGCATCCGCGGCACCGACGAGAACCGGGTCGGCCCACTGCGCCTGGTCGGCTCCAAGGTCGCCACTCCGGGACAGGTGAAGACCGCAGCCTTCACCTGCTTCGGCGTGGGCGCCGTACTCGGCATCATCCTGTCCGCGACCTCCAACTGGTGGCTACTGGTCGCTGGCGCGGCGTCACTGCTCGGTGCGTGGTTCTACACGGGCGGGAAGAA
>DASSDE010001192.1:0-2888 GCA_035697365.1 Kribbella sp.
TGGACGCTGATGTTCGCCGACCGGCACCCGTACGCCGGCGGGCCGCAGCATTACGCCGCCTTCCTGCACAACACCGACGGCTACGAGCTGGAGCTCGTCGCCCCTTGAGACGACTGATACCTGGAGTGACCAATGGGACCACTGGTGTGACACGATTGCACCAGGCGTAAACGTAGTCGCGGGGCAAGTGTGGAAGGACGATGCTCGTGCCGGAGAAGTCTGGCGGAGATCCGGCCGCACCGGAGCTCCTGGAGGCCCGGATCCGCGGCTTGCAGCATGCGCTCGGGCAGCTGCTGGACAACGCGCGGCGGCTGACGTACGGCGAGCACCAGCGCGCCGTCAAGCTGCATCGTCAACTGCAGGAGCAGACCGCGGCGGCCCGTCGTGAGTCACGCTCGCTGGTCGACGCGAAGACCGCCGAGGCGTTGTCCGCGGCCGAGCCCCAGGCACGGCTACTCGCGGACCGCCTCGCGCCCGGTCTGGCCGCCGTCCCGCCGAACGACGCGCGCTGGCGGTCGCGGCAACTCGTCGGGGCCGGCGTCGCGTCGTACGTGCGGGTCGGCGAGCTCGATTCCGGTACGCCGGTGGTCGCGCCACTGCTCCGTACGAACGGCTGGAAGGTGACCGGCGATCGCAACGAGAGTGCGCGCCGACTGCTCCAGAGCGTCGCGCTGAGACTCGTCGCGGCCGCGGAGCCGTTCCGTCTGCGCGTCGATGCGTTCGACCCGAAATTGACCGGGACGATGGGCCTGCTCGGACATCTGACCACGAAGTACCCGCAATTGGTGCCCAGGGCAACGCACACCGCGGAGCAGCTGCACACGGTGCTGTCCGGGCTGGTCGACGTGTCGTCGCTGCGGGCCAGCAGGCAGGCGCAGCTCGGGCACGAGCGCTTCGAGGACCTGCTGAAGGAGACCGGGCAGGTGACCGATCCATACCGGATCGTGATCCTCTTCGACTACCCGTTCGGCATCGACACGCTCGCGCAGCGGGATCTGCTCCGGCTCGCCGCAACCGCGGGCAAGCGCGGCATCTGTTTCCTCGTGCACTACGACGCGTCGACGGCTGCCGAGCTGGACGTCGATTCGAAACAGTTGCTCGACCTCCTCAATCCGGTTGCCGTCGTCAACGATCGCGTCGAGGTCGCGCAGCTGCCGCCGGCCCGGCTGGATCCGCCGTTCGACGCGACCGTTGCCGCGGGCATCTGTGACGTGATCGCGGAGCAGGCCGACATCGCCGTACTGCCGACGATCGACTTCGACCGGACGCTGCCGGACCGGTTGACCTGGTGGCGGCCGGTCAAGGACGAGATCGGCACCGTCATCGGGTACGACGACCGCACACCGGCGCTGGTGCGATTGCGCAGCGGCAACCCGGCGCTCCCGCACGTCCTCGTGGGTGGCGCGGTCGGTCAGGGCAAGTCGAACCTGTTGCTCGTGATGATCCACGGCCTCGCCGCGCGGTACTCCCCGGCGGACCTGGAGATGTACCTGCTCGACTTCAAGCACGGCGTCGAGTTCTCCGCGCTCGGCCCGGGACCGGATCGGCCGCACTGGCTGCCGCAGATCCGCGTCCTCGGGGTGCACAGTGACCGCGCCTTCGGTCTCGCCGTGCTGCGCCATCTGTCCGACGAGTTGGCCCGGCGTAGCGAGATCTTCAAGTCGCACGGGAACGTCGCCGACATCGCCGAGCTCGAGCCGGCTCCCGATCGGCCGCCGCGGATCCTTGTTGTCCTGGACGAGTTCCAGGTGCTGCTCGAGGACGACGACGAACTGGCGGACGAGGCGGCGAAGTTGCTGGAGCGGTTGGTCCGGCTAGGACGCGCGTACGGCGTGCACGTGGTCCTCGCGACGCAGACGATCGAGGGCGTGAAGCGGCTGTCGACGCGACGGGACTCGATCTTCGGCCAGGTGCCGTACCGGATCGCGCTGAAGACGACCCCGGCCGACTCGCAGGCCATCCTCCGCAGCGGGAACACCGCGGCGGCCGAGCTGCAGTTCCGCGGCGAGGCGGTCCTGAACGCGAACTTCGGCTCCCCGGACGACAACCAGCACGTGCTGGTCAGCTTCGCGGACAAAGCAGTACTGGACTCGTTGCGTGCAGAGCTGTGGTCGCGGGCAGGTTCCGAGGTGCGTCCGCCCCGCGTGTTCCACCTGGCTGAGCCGGCGCGGTTGACGGACCCAGCGACGGCGGTGCAGCCAGAGCTCGGTCGGCCCTGGACCGGGCTGCCGATCGCGGTGACCGAGGAGCCGGTCGCGATCGAGGTGCAGCCCGAGCCCGGCGCCGGGGTGCTCGTGCTGGGGGACGGTCCGGTCGATGCGCTCGGGGTGCTGACCGGCCTCGCGGTGTCGACGGCGGCCGCGGCGGTGGATCCACCGCGCTTCGTCTTCGTCGACGGTACGAACTCGGCGCCGGCCGTTGCCGAGGGCAAGGACGCGTTGGTGCAGGTGCTGCGTCAGCTCGGCTGCGAGGTCGAGACCGTCGACAAGCACGACGACATCGCGCCCCGGCTGTTCGCGCTGCGGGATGCGATGCGCGAAGGGCAGGCCGCATCGACGTACCTGCTCGGCTTCGGGTTCCACGGCGTACCGCGGATGCAGGTGCACGCCGACGGGTACTTCGAGAGTCCCGCGAACGCGCTGCAGGACATCGTGCGGGACGGACCGGCGCAGGGCCTGATCACGTACGGCTGGTGGAACCGGCTGCACGTCTGCACCGAGCAGCTCGGGTACGGGCGGGGCAATGTCGCGACGCACTTGTTCCTCCGGCATCCGCAGGACGGCGTTCGCGCGGTCGCCGGGCCGCTCGTGCGATGGCCGTCCGAACCGCATCGGGCCTTGTTGTGGGACGGTCTGCATCCTGAGGCGCAGGTTGTCGTACCGTTCGCC
>DASSDE010001193.1:0-3579 GCA_035697365.1 Kribbella sp.
TGTCGCTCAGGATGCCGCCGTACTGTGCGTCGATCACCTCCACCGCACCGCGGGTGCCGCCAGGACGCAGCAGATCCTGAACGGCCGCGACCGCAACCCGCTTCGCGGCAGGCTCGATCTCCCCCGCGCCGGGCGCCCACAACCGTACGGATGGCAACCCCACTGTCGGCGTACCAGGACGAGCCGTCGGCCCAGGCACGGTCGCCGTAGAACTGGACGCCCCAGCCGAGGCGCCGCCCTTCGCAGCTGTGGGGGTCGGGGCCGACGTGCCGCCGCGCACCGTACTGCCGCTCGCCGAGCCTCCCGTCGACGACCCGCTGCACCCAGCCAGCGCGCCGACGCCCGCGATCAGCAGTCCGCGTCGTCCCACTCCGCCCATACCCGCAGTCTGCCCCGCCACCCCAGGGTGGCGTGAACAGACCAGCCCGTCGGCCCGACCCACCGCGGGCCGGACGTGCTTGCCGGCTACTGCGTGACGCGGTAGACGTCGAAGACGCCCTCCACCGAGCGAACCGCCTTGAGCACGTGCCCCAGGTGGGTCGGATCGCCCATCTCGAAAGTGAAGCGGGACTTGGCGATCCGGTCGCGGGTGGTGGTCAGCGCCGCCGACAGGATGTTCACGTGGTAGTCCGACAGCACCCGCGTGATGTCCGACAGCAGGCGGGCCCGGTCCAGCGCCTCGACCTTGATCGCGACCAGGAAGACCGACTGGGCGGTCGGCGCCCACTCGACCTCGACGATCCGCTCCGGCTGGGTCTTCAGGTTCTCCACGTTCGCGCAGTCGGCACGGTGCACCGAGACGCCCGCGCCACGGGTGATCCAGCCGATGATCTCGTCGCCCGGCACCGGCGTACAGCAGCGGGCGAGCTTCGACAGCACGTCGGTCGCACCCTTGACGATGACACCGGCATCGCCGCGGGCGGTCCGCTTCCGCCGCTCCTTGCTGGCCGGCAGCCGCATGCCCTCGGCGAGGTCCTCGGCAGCACCCTCTTCACCACCGTACGTCTCGATCAGACGGCGTACGACGGCCTGGGCGCTGACGTGCTGCTCGCCGACTGCGGCGTACAACCCCGTGACGTCCGGATAGCGCAAGGAGTTGGCGACCGCGGTCAGGGTCTCGTGCGACAGCAGGCGCTGCAGCGGCAGCCCCTCCTTGCGGAGCTGCTTGGCAATCGCGTCCTTGCCCTGCTCGATCGCCTCGTCGCGGCGCTCCTTGGAGAACCAGTGCTTGATCTTGTTCCGCGCGCGGGGGCTCTTGACGAACGTCAGCCAGTCGCGGGACGGACCCGCACCCTCGGCCTTCGAGGTGAAGACCTCGACGACGTCACCGTTCTCCAGGGTGCTCTCCAGCGGCACCAGGCGACCGTTGACCCGGGCACCGATACAGCGGTGCCCGACCTCGGTGTGCACGGCGTAGGCGAAGTCGACCGGTGACGACCCGGTCGGCAGCGACATCACGTCACCGCGCGGAGTGAAGACGTACACCTCGGTGTTGTTGATCTCGAACCGCAGCGAGTCCAGGAACTCCGACGGGTCCGACGTCTCGCGCTGCCAGTCGACGAGCTGCCGCACCCAGGGCATGTCGTTCGGGCCGCCGATGTCGGTGCTCGGCGTGGCCGGCACGACCGACGTCGGGTCCTCCTTGTACTTCCAGTGCGCGGCGATGCCGTACTCCGCGCGGCGGTGCATCGAGAACGAGCGGATCTGCAGCTCGACCGGCTTGCCCTGCGGGCCGATCACCGTGGTGTGCAGCGACTGGTACATGTTGAACTTCGGCATCGCGATGTAGTCCTTGAACCGGCCGGGGACCGGGTTCCAGCGCGCGTGCATGATGCCGAGGGCCGCGTAGCAGTCGCGCACCGACTCGACCAGGACCCGGATGCCGACCAGGTCGTAGATGTCGCCGAACTCGCGGCCGCGGACGATCATCTTCTGGTAGATCGAGTAGTAGTGCTTCGGCCGGCCGGTGACGGTGGCCTTCACCTTCGCGGAGCGCAGGTCCTCGTGCACCTGGTCGATCACGGTCGCCAGGTACTCGTCGCGGGACGGCGCACGCTCGGCGACCAGCCGGACGATCTCGTCGTACACCTTCGGATGCAGGGTCGAGAACGCGAGGTCCTCGAGCTCCCACTTGATGGTGTTCATACCGAGCCGGTGGGCCAGCGGGGCGTAGATCTCGAGCGTCTCGCGGGCGATCCGCTCCTGCTTCTCCTGGCGCAGTGAGCCGAGCGTCCGCATGTTGTGCAGCCGGTCGGACAGCTTGATCACCAGGACCCGGATGTCCTTGGACATCGCGACGACCATCTTGCGGATGGTCTCGGCCTGCGCGGACTCGCCGTACCGCACCTTGTCCAGCTTGGTGACGCCGTCGACGAGCATGGCGATCTCTTCGCCGAAGTCGCGGGTCAGGTCCTCGACCGTGTACGGCGTGTCCTCGACGGTGTCGTGCAGCAGCGCGGCACACAGCGTGTTCGCGGTCATACCGAGCTCGGCGAGGATCGTCGCGACGGCGAGCGGGTGCGTGATGTACGCGTCGCCGCTCTTGCGCATCTGGCCGGTGTGGTACTTCTCCGCGGTCCGGTAGGCGCGCTCGATCATCCCGAGGTCGGCCCTCGGGTGGGTTGCCCGGACGACCCGGAACAGCGGCTCCAGCATCGGAGCCCGGTTCGGGTGCCGGGTGCCGCCCAGACGGGCGAGCCGGGCACGGACCCGGGCCGGCGCGAGCCGCGGTGGTTGCGGCTGCGGCGCCGGCGGCGACACGGGAGCCGGGCGCACCGGCGACGGCGCGCGCGGGGGCTCCTGCGGTACGGCGTCCGGCACCGCAGATGTCATCGCCGGGTCTTCGCCCACGTTTGTGTCCCTCCGCCGACAGGCCCCCAGTCTAGAGGCCTGCGCCCAACGAGGCAGACCCGCCTGTGGACAACACGCCGGGTCATCGCCCGGCGACGCAGAGTTTGCCCGAATTCAGACCGAGGATCTGGTGGATCCCGTACGGCAGCGGAGGTTCAGACGGTCAGCAGGGCACTGACCTGCTCGCCCTCGAGCCGCTTGCGGCCCGGCAGGAAGGACAGCTCCAGCAACACCGCCGTGCCCACGACCTCGGCCTCGCAGCGCCGGATCAGCCGCAGGCACGCCTCGACAGTGCCACCCGTCGCCAGTACGTCGTCGATGACGAGCACGCGGTCACCCGGCGTGAAGGCGTCCTGGTGCACCTCGATCGTCGCCTCGCCGTACTCCAGCGCGTACGACTCCTCGTACGTCGCGGCCGGCAGCTTGCCCTTCTTGCGCACCGGCACGAACCCGGCGCCGAGCGCGAGCGCGACCGGGGCGGCGAGGATGAACCCGCGCGCCTCGATCCCGACCACCTTGTCGACCACCGGGTTGCCGTCGTCGTCCGTCCCGGCCGCGGCCAGCGCCTCGACCACCTGGCCGAAGCCCGTGTGGTCGGCCAGCAGCGGGGTGATGTCCTTGAACACCACCCCCGGCTGCGGGTAGTCCGGGATGTCGCGGATGCCGTCGGCGAGGACCTGCTCCAGCGACCGCATCACTTGCCGCGCTTCGAGCGCGGCTTGCGCGTCG
>DASSDE010001194.1:0-5906 GCA_035697365.1 Kribbella sp.
CGGGCAAGCTGACTGTTCTGCATCGCGGCAATCCCTCCGATAGTTGCTTAAGGCAATGGCAGTTGGACGAGATCACGGTCGGAAAGCCCCCACACCCGGTGCCGGACGCCGCGCACCGGGGTCAGCTGCGGCACGGTGTACCACCCGTCGCCGAGCTTGTTCACCAGCAGTTGCGCCGTGTCGAGACCCGGTCCGAGCTGGTAGAGGTTCCCGCCGAAGTTCGTCTCACAGTAGACCCCGGTGTGGTCGGCGTAGAGCTGCCCATAGCCGGAGAGCTTGTTCGCTCCACGCATCACGGTCTTCGTGCGCAGGTCGTAGGTGAACCACGAGCCGCTGGTCCGCTTCAGGACGCCGTACAGAATGCCGTTGTGGACGGCAACACTCTGGATCGACCGTTCCCCGGCCAGCGGCTCGGCGGTCCACAGCAGCTTGCGGTGCGCCAAGTCGAACGCTGCGATCGCGGCCGACGGACGGGTCGGCGTGATGCCACCGCCGCCGACCACGTCGCCGCCGAGGTACGCGATGCCGTCGACGATCGAGACCGTCATCACGCTCTGGTCCGGCAGGACGCCGTAGTGCACGTCCAGCTCACCCGTCCGCACATCGAGCAAGGTGAGCGCGCCGGTGAGCTTCCCGGTGCCGGGCGCGGACGCGATCGCGAGCAGCTTCGACTTGTCGTCGTACGCCGCCTGCCAGGGGCGGATCTGCTCGTGACCGATCTTGCCGAAGCTGTGCACCTCGGCGGTGCGCGGGTTGATCCGGATCACCTCGGTGCTCGGGTACAGCGCCGAGTAGAGCTCGCCGCGAACCCAGTTCAGGGTCTTGGCCTCACCGGCGACCCGGATCCGCCGGGTGTCGCCGGTACTGATCGCGTGTTCGGTGACGACCCAGTGCCCACCGACGTACAGGTGCGGGTCGCCGGTCACGATCGACTGCGGCTTGTCCGGCGCCGGCGTGAACCCGGCGTCGACGAGATCGAGCAGCTCGAACTCACCGGTCCGTACGTCGAGCCACCACAGCACGCCGGACCCGGTGGCGCCGAGGAGCGTGTCCTGATCGAGCAGCACGATCCGGCGATGCTCGTCTGCCGGGGCGGGCGTCGCCACGGCGGTGAGGACGGTGTCGGTGGGACCGCACAACCACACTGTCCCCGACGTGCGAGTGGTCAGGTACGCCGTGCCGTCCGGGGCGACCGTGAGCGCATCGACTCCCGTCTCGCCGTCGGGCAGCGGCACACTTCGTACGTCGCTGCCGTCGAGTGCCATGCTGAGCAGAGCCTCACTGCTGCCGACGTAGACCCGGTCCGCACTCGCGGCGAACGGGCCGAAGTTCTGTCCGCGGGCGCTCGCGGGCGTGAGGTCCCGGAAGGATCCGTTAGTGCGGTCGTACCCGACTAGTTGCGAGGGCGTGTAGATGCCCGCGTACACATAGTTGCCCGCGGCACCGACATACCGGCCGTACTGGGCACCGGCCACCGGTGCGCCGAGCTGGGCGGGGGCGTTGGTCGCGGGATCGATCTGCCAGACCGCACCGTTCGGATAGCTGACGGCGAACACCTGACCGTCGGGTGCCGTCGTCATGTCCCAGACGAACCCGCCCGCGCCGGCCAGGCTGCCGACGCGGGTCACGGATCCGTCGGCGGGGTCGAAGCAGTAGACGTCGGCGACCGGGTAGAGCCCGGCATAAACCTTGCCCGCAGCAACCGTGATGCCCCAGCCGCCCTCACCGGTCGGGAGCTCGACCGTCCGGGTCACGGTGCGTGTGGCGAGGTCGATCTCGGTCAGCCGGGGCGGCACGATGCCGCGGCTGATCACGTACGCATGGCCGTCGAGCACCGCCATCGCGACGACGGCTGCCGTGACGACCGCGGGACCGGACGTGGGCAGCGTGGAGCCGTCGATGGGGCCCTCCTGAGCGGACGCGGGCAGGCTGGTCAGGGTAGGCAGGGTGGTGGCGGCGACGGTCGCGGCCAGTACGGTACGGCGGGGGATCCGCATCACAGACCGCCGATCCGGATCAGATCGCGGCCCTTGATCGTGTACAGCGCGTCGCCGTTGTGGGACGTGGTGATCAGCGGATAGCCGTAGATCTGCGCGGCGAGACCGTCGACCACGGTGCTGACCGCCGCGCCGTCGACCTTGAAGACGCGTTGGCTGTCGGTGCCGTACAGGCCGCTGCGGGCGATCGTCAGGCGGCTCTGCCCAGTCCCGATCTTCGTCTCGGACAGCAGTTTGCCGGTGTGTGGATCGAGGACGGCGAGGCGGCCGTCGTCGGTGGTCGCGTACAGGCGGCCCCGGTAGAAGGCGAGGTCGCTGTAGCTCTGCGCCTTCGACAGCGCCGCGTTCTCCCAGAGCGTCTTGTTCGTCCGCAGGTCGTACGCGACGACTGTTGCCGCGGGCAGGATCGGGTCGGTGCCGAGGCTGTTCCGGGTCGCGCCGCCGAGGTACGCGACGCCGTTCGCGGTGGTCACGGAGCGCACCGACTGCTGTGGTACGACGCCGCGGTGCACCTCGCGCTGCCCGGTGTCCAGATGCTGCTCGACAAGCGTTCCGTCGTACTTGCCGTAATCGGGTTCGGTGGAGATCAGCCACGTGCGCGAGCGGGCGTCGTAGGCATCGTCGGTCGGGCGGGTCTGTTCGTTGCCGATCTGGCCGAGCTCGTGCAGCCCGGTGCCGTCCGGTTTCAACTGCCAGAGGCGGGCCAGCGTGTAGACGCCGAGGTACACGTCCCGGCCGACCGGCAGCATCGTCTTCGCCTCTCCGGGCAGGAACGTGCGGGTGCTCGCGCCGGTCGCCAGGTCGTGGACCTGGATACCGGCCTTGCCGCTGACCAGGACCGATGACTGCGTGGCGCCGATCGCCATCGCCTGTTCGGGCGCCGGCGGCAGACCGGCCTGCCCGAGGTCGGTGCCGGTGAACGTCCCGCTCGTCTCGTCGAAGTCGACGACCTGGCTGGTCAGCTCCGCCCTGATGGTGCTGCCGTCGACGAAGATCCGGTTGAAGTACGCCCCGTCGTACGGCGAACCGAGCCGGGTCAGCGTGTTGTCGCGGTAACGGTAGAGCGTGCCGGACGGCCGGGTGCCGAGATAGATGTCGGGTCCGTCGAGCGTGATCGCGGTGATGTACTGGTCGCCGCCGGGGGTCTGGACCTCGACCGGGTTGCTCAGGTCGTCGGTGTCGTAGACGAGCATCGTGCCGGTCGGGGAGAGGCTCGCGGCGAGCTTCGTCCCGTCCAGCGCCAGGGTGGCGACGAATGTTCGGTCGGCGTACTTCGCCGGGAGGATCTCGCGGCGCGCGCCGGTGGCCCGGTCGATCGCGATCAGGTGCGCCTTGGTGCCGACGCCGGCGTAGATCGTGGTCGCGTCGGCGGCGATGCTGCGGACGTACTGCTCGCCTTCGACCGCCGCGCCGTACGATTTCGTGCTTCCGGTGGCTGGGTCGTACTCGTGGACGGCGCCGTCGGGGTAGGTTCCGGCGACGATCTTGCCGTCCGGAGTCGCGGCGATCGACCAGATGAACGAGCCGAATTGCGCGACTTTCGTGGCGGTACCGGTGCTGGTGTCGATCTTGTAGACGTCGCCAGGGGTGTAGAGACCGACGTACAGATCGGTGCCGAGGTGGGTCATCGCCCAGGCGCCGGCTCCGGTCGGCAGCGAGAACTTGCGGTCGACGGTCTTGCCGACCGGATCGAACGCGCCGACCTGGACGGGCGAGACGCCGGAGGTGATGGTCCAGATCCGGTCGCCGACCTGCTCGGCAACGCTGGTCGAGGTCACGGCGGAGGCCGGACCGAGGTTGGTGATCGTCGGTGTTTCGGTCCCGGCCGGAACTGCCTGGGCGGGAACGGTCAGAAATCCTGTGCAGCAGAGCAGGACAATGCTCAGTCCTCGTGCGAATCGCTTGTCCACAAGGCCTCCCGGGACAGTACCCGCCGAATTACGGTCATGGCTGAAATTAGCCGGACGCGCGTTGGTGCGTCAACCGTTCGGGAAACAATCAGCTCTGAACGATCAGAGGTGAACGCGGTACACGACCAGCGGGCGGCCGCTGCCGGTGCCGAGCTGGGTGCCGGTCGCGTCCGCGAGGCCGGCGCGCTCGAGACGGTTCAGGACCCGCCGTGCGGTGCGCGGCTGGATGCCGAGGTGGTCGGCGACCGAGCGGGTGGTGAGGCCGTTCTCCGGGGTGGAGCGGACGAGCTCCTGGAGCCGTTCGAGCGTCGCCTTCGAGAGACCGGCGCGCTGGGCGAGGAGCTGCAGCTTCGAGCGTTGCTGCGCGCGGGGTGCGGCACCGCCGACCAGCACCAGGTCGATGTCGTTGCGTAGGGACACCACGGCCGCGGTCCGCCCGGCGGTCCGTGCGCGGCCGAGGGCACGGCGGGCCAGGACCTCGGTCTCGGTGCCGGAGCCGCCGATGCCGAATCCGATCCGTACGGTCCCGAACTGCTCCTTGAGCCGGTTCAGCATGCTCAGCTCGGTGAACGCGGCGGTTGCCTGTTCGAGCGGTCCGCGGGTCGCCACCACAAGCCAGCGCTTGTCGTCGTACCGGATGACGCTGCCGCCGAGTGTGCCCGCCTCGCGGCGGAGCGCGTCCTCGGCATCCGGGGAGATCTCGACCAGGCCGAGCGCGATCTGTGCGTCGTCGCTGCGCAGAGCATCGTGGCGCAGCAGCAGGCTGTTCACCGCGGCGCGCACCGAGTGCACCGACGGCGCGAGCCGCAGTGTGGTCTGCTCGGTACGAAGTTTTTCGTACGCCGAGCGCAAACAGGTGATCGCGACGGTCGCGCGGGCCTGGTGGTGGAACGTGAGGATCTCGTCGAGGCTCAGCCCGGACCGGTACGGGAGCACTTTGACCCCGCGCATCGGGAGTCCGACCTCGTCGAACGTCTCCCGCACCTCGGCCTCTTCGAGGACGTCGATGCTCAGCGAGGTGACGTCGTGCCCCTCCCGGAGCAGTTGGACCAGGGCACGCATCAAGGTGGCGCCGGTGTACTCGACGTGCGCGGCCGGTCGGTCGAGGAGGTCCTGCGCGGCGGCGATCTGGTACGGGACGACGCCGGTGAACAACCACGCGTCCACGCTGCCTGGGGCGTTCGCCATCACCTTCGGCGTGTCGGTCTCCCGGCGGTACCGCAGCGGGACGACCTCGACCCCACGCAGCCCTTTGACGATCCGGCTGCTGGAGGTGACCAGGTCCGACGGCCCGACCACCCCGATCGTCGTCACCATCCGCGGTTCCCCTCCATGCGGGCCAGTCTCACCACAAGACCCCACCGCTGCAAGAACCCGCGCCGTCGTGGGCTACGTTCGCTGCATGGACCGGGTTCTGGACTGGATCGACGAGGGTACGCAGCTGTGCCGCGGCGGATTGGCCGAACTGGACGCGCCCTCGCTGCTGCCGGGGTGGTCGCGCAGGCACGTGGCCGCGCATCTCGCGCTGAACGCCGAAGCCCTGGGCAACCTGGTGTCCTGGGCAAGGACCGGTGAAGAACGCCCGATGTATCCCTCCGCCGAGGCGCGGAACGCGGACATCGAGGCGGCGAAGTCGCGGCCCGCGGACGAGTTGCGGTCGTGGTTCGAGGAGGCGTCGGCAGGGCTCACCGTGGCGATGGCGACGCTGACGGACGCGCAGTGGCAGACCCAGGTGCGGACCTCCCGCGGGGTGCCGATCCCGGCGACCGAGATCCCGTGGATGCGGTCCTGCGAGGTGCTGATCCACGCCGTCGACCTCGGCACCGGCCCGACCTTCGCCGACCTCCCGCCTGACTTCCTGACCGCCCTGTGCACCAAGATCCGCACCCAACGCGGCAACGTACCGAACGTCGACGGCCCCCTCCCACAACTCGCGGCCTACCTGTCCGGCCGCCCTTACACCAATGTCCGCACCCCCGACGGCCAGCCCGCGCCGGAG
>DASSDE010001195.1:0-2488 GCA_035697365.1 Kribbella sp.
GCGGGCCTCCGCGGGTCGCGCCAGGGCCGGTCGGTCGAGATGGACAAGAAAATCTCCCTTGATGAGTATTCGTTTCGGTAAGCAATTATCGAAACTTTTCGACGCTCCGCCCGAGGCCTTCACCGGTCCCGCGAATCGGCGCGAATCTCCTGCGTGACCAGGGTCTTTGCGTGACCTCACTGTGACCCCGAAAAGTCTCTAGTTCAAGTCTTGACAGCACTATCTCCGAAATCTATGTTTCGAAAACAAGTCATATCGGCAGGTGCTTCCGCAACCTGTGGGGGCAGCACGGAGTACGGAGATCACAGTGGATCCCATGACGACATCCAGGCGGAACTTCCTCGGCCTCGTAGGCGGTGGCGCCCTGGCGGCCGGCCTCGCGGCCTGTGGCAGCTCCGGCCCGAAGAGCACGCCCGGCTCCACCACCGGCGCCGCGGCCGGCAGTGGTACGACGTACTGGTTCCTCACCGGCCAGCCGCAGCAGGGCATCCGCGAGGCGCAGGTCAAGCGGTTCAACGACGCGAACCCGAACAACAAGCTCAAGACCACCGAGTTCCAGAACGACGCGTTCAAGGCGAAGATCAAGACCGCCATCGGCGCCGGCCAGGGCCCGACGCTGATCTGGGGCTGGGGCGGCGGCGGCCTGAAGGCGTACGTCGAGGCCGGCCAGGTCGAGGACCTGACCGA
Organism: Kribbella sp.; assembly: GCA_035697365.1. Taxonomy (GTDB): domain Bacteria; phylum Actinomycetota; class Actinomycetes; order Propionibacteriales; family Kribbellaceae; genus Kribbella. Next base: position 688 of record DASSDE010001195.1, read on the forward strand.
CTGGGTCAACACCGATCAGAAGAAACTGAAGGACTCGATCTTCCCGTCCGCCTGGGGCGCGGCGACCGTGAACGGCAAGCTCTACGCCGTACCGGGCGAGACCGTGACGCCGATCGTGCTGTTCTACGACAAGCGGACCTTCGAGAAGATCGGCGCCGAGCCCCCGCAGTCGTGGGGCGACATCATGGACCTGGTGCCGAAGTTCAACGAGAAGAAGATCGCGCCGTTCTCGCTCGGCGGTCAGTCGCGCTGGACGAGCATGATGTGGCTGGAGTTCCTGTTCGACCGGATCGGCGGCAGCGAGCTCTTCCAGAACATCTACGACGGCAAGAAGGACGGCTGGTCCGACCCGTCCTCGATCAAGGCCCTCGAGGAGATGCAGAAGCTGATCAAGGCGAACGGCTTCATCAAGGGCTTCTCCTCGATCACCGCGGACTCCAACGCCGACCAGGCGCTGCTGTACACCGGCAAGGCCGCGATGATGCTGCACGGTGCCTGGACCTACGGCGGCATGAAGGCCGACGGCGGCAAGTTCGTCACCGACGGGCACCTCGGCTACATGAACTTCCCGCCGGTCGACGGCGGCAAGGGCGACCCGTCCGACACCGTCGGCAACCCGGGTCAGTACATGTCGATCTCCTCCAAGGCGAGCCAGGCCGACAAGGACAACGCGAAGAAGTTCATCGCGAACAACACCCTCGACGACGCCACCATCGACGCCTGGGTGAAGTCCGGCAGCATCCCGGTCGTGAAGAGCGCGAAGGACAAGCTCTCGTCGATCACCGACAAGAACGACGCCGCCTGGCTGAACTTCGTCTACGACACGGCCTCGAACGCGAAGAACTTCGCGCAGTCGTGGGACCAGGCGCTCAGCCCGACCGCCGCCGAGACCCTGCTCGACAACATCGCCAAGCTCTTCCAGCTGTCCATCTCCCCGCAGCAGTTCGCCACCAACATGAACGCGGTGATTGGGCAGTGACAGCACCAATGCCGCGACTCCGTCGCGGCGGGTCATGGGGCTGTTGCTCCCGTTCTTCCCTCGTCGCTCCGGTCGCTTCGCTCCCTCCGCTCCTCAGTCCAGACCGGGAGGCCCCATGACCGTGACCGCTCCGCCCGTTGCTCCGACGGGGACCCAGCAGCGTTCGTCGTCCGGTGTCGGGCGGAGCGGGCCGGTGGCGTGGATGGTGCTGCCGGCGCTGATCCTGTTCGTGGTGTTCGGCGTCGTACCGCTGATCGGCGTCCTCGTCCTGAGCTTCACCCAGTGGGACGGGCTCGGCGCGATCCAGCCGGCCGGCCTCTCGAACTGGAAGACCGTGCTCAGCGACTCCCAGTTGCCGCACAGCATCCTGGTGACGTTCGAGATCATGATCCTGTCCTGGGTCGTGCAGACGCCGATGAGCCTGCTGCTCGGCACCTTCCTGGCCGGCCGGCAGCGGTACCGCGCGTTCCTCGCGGTGCTGTACTTCATCCCGCTGCTGCTCAGCTCCGCCGCGATCGCGATCACCTACAAGGCCCTCCTCGACCCGAACTTCGGGCTCGGCGCGGGCCTGCACATCGGCTTCCTCACCCAGGACTGGCTCGGCAAGAGCAACCTCGCGATCGGCGTGGTGATCTTCATCGTGTCCTGGCAGTTCATCCCGTTCCACTCGCTGATCTACCAAGGCGGCGTCCGGCAGATCCCGACCACGATGTACGAGGCCGCGTCGATCGACGGCGCCGGGCGGGTCCGGCAGTTCTTCAGCATCACGGTGCCGCAGCTGAAGTACACGATCATCACGTCGTCGACGCTGATGGTCGTCGG
>DASSDE010001196.1:0-5307 GCA_035697365.1 Kribbella sp.
TCTCCTGGTTCGGCTGACCGGGCTGCGGCGCGGCGACCGGGCTGGCCGGCTCCGGGCCGCCGCCGGGGAGCGGCAGGAAGGACGCGCCGATCCGCGGACCGCCGAGCAGGGCGATCAGCACCAGCAACAGATATCCGAGCAGCAGGATACCCACGCCGGTGGCGACCTGACGGCGACGCCGCGGGTGCTGCCAGGGCGAGCGGCGGGAAGCCGGAGCGGGCATGGCATTCACAAGGCTCGCAGGGTATCGGCTGACCAGCCGTTTCAAACAGTCCTTGGAAGAAAATCAACCCAAAAGTGAAACCGATGGCAAATTCGGTGCCGCCTACGCAACGGTAGGAATGCGATGCGTTAAATCAGGGCCTGGAGGCCGATCACCGACAGCAGGCGGAGCTTCTCGGCGGCATCGGTCCCCGGGGCCGCGGTGTAGACGACAATCCGCAGATCGCTGCCCGGTACGGCAAGCACGTCGCAGTCGATCTCGAACGTGCCGACGTCGGGATGCCGGATCGTCTTCCGCTCCGACTGGTGGAACCCGACAACCGGGTCGTCCCAGAGCCGGGCGAACTCCTCGACCGTACGGAGCTCGTCGATCAGGCCGCGCAGCTCCGGATCCCGCGGATATCGGGCCAGGGACGCGCGCAGGTCGGTCACCATCGCGGTCCGGAAGCTCTGCTGCTGCTCCGGCGTCTGCACCATCCGATCGCCGGGATCGACGAAATTCCGGTAGATGATGTTCCGCCGCCGCCCCTGCCATTGCGACGGATCACCGATCAGGGCGGCGAACAACGGGTTCCAGCTGATCGTCGTCCACGCGGCGTCGCACACCACCAGCGGTGCGCCGTCCAACTGGTCGACGATCCGCTGTACCCCCGGCGGGATGTACGACGACATGCGGCCGGGCGCCGGCTGCACCGCCCCGGCCAGTACGAACAGATGGTTGCGCTCGGCATCGGACAGGCGGAGCGCCCGGGCCAGTGCCGTCAGGACTTGCGCGGACGGCGAGTCCGATCGGCCTTGTTCCAGCCGTACGACGTAGTCCACGGACAGGCCGGCGAGCAGCGCCAGCTCCTCGCGCCGCAGCCCCGGTGCGCGCCGGCTCCCGCCGCTCGGCAGACCGACCTCGGCAGGAGTCACCCGGTCGCGCCAGGCGCGCAGCGTTCTCCCGAGTTCACCCATGCGACCAGTATTCCGCGCAACGAGCCGTTCAGCCTGGTACTGCCATTCCCTAGGACACTGTGGGTACTACCTCGACGACATCCGCGGCGCGAAGGTGAAGCCATGACCACAACACTCATCACCGGGGCGAATCGGGGCCTCGGCTTCGAAACCGCCCGCCGGCTCGTCGAGGCCGGCCACACCGTGTACATCGGCGCCCGCGACCCGCAGCGCGGCAAGCAGGCCGCCAGCGACCTGGGCGCCCACTACCTGCCGTTGGACGTGACCAGCGACGAATCCGTCGACGCTGCCGCCGAGCAGCTGGACACGCTCGACGTACTGATCAACAACGCCGGCATCCCCGGGCCGCGCAAGGAGGCCCGGGACTTCACCGCCGAGGACTTCCACCAGGTGTTCGACCTGAACGTGTACGGGCCCGTACGGATGATCCACCGGTTCCTGCCGCTCCTCGAGCGCAGCGCCAACCCGGTGATCGTCAACGTCTCCAGCGGCCTCGGTTCGATCGCGGCCGCAGTGAACCCCGACGCCGTCGCTACGGTGCCCGTCTGGGTGCCCACCCCGGCGTACGGTGCCTCGAAGGCGGCGCTGAACATGCTGACGGTGCAGTACGCGCGGCAGCTGCCGAACCTGCGGATCAACACCGTCGACCCCGGCTACACGGCGACCGACTTCAACGGCAACAGCGGCTACCAGAGCGTCGAGGAGGGCGCGGACATCATCGTCCGGCTCGCCACGATCGCCAAGGACGGGCCGACTGCGGAGTACCTGTCGCTGCACGGCACCGTGCCGTGGTGATCGTCAGCACTCGATGACATTGACGGCGAGACCGCCGCGGGACGTCTCCTTGTACTTGACCTTCATGTCCGCGCCGGTCTCGCGCATCGTCTTGATCACCTTGTCGAGCGTGACCACGTGCACACCGTCCCCGTGCATCGCCATCCGGGCCGCGTTGATCGCCTTCACCGACGCCATCGCGTTCCGCTCGATGCACGGGATCTGTACCAGCCCGCCGACCGGGTCGCAGGTCAGACCGAGGTTGTGCTCCATCGCGATCTCGGCCGCGTTCTCGACCTGCTGCGGCGTACCGCCCAGGACCTCGCACAGCCCGGCGGCGGCCATCGAGCAGGCCGAGCCGACCTCGCCCTGGCAGCCGACCTCCGCGCCGGAGATCGACGCGTTCTCCTTGTAGAGCACGCCGATCGCACCGGCCGTGAGCAGGAACCGCACGGCGCCCGCCTCGGTCGCGCCCGGCACGAACCGCCGGTAGTAGTGCAGTACGGCAGGAATGATGCCGGCCGCACCGTTCGTCGGCGCGGTGACGATCCGCCCGCCGGACGCGTTCTGCTCGTTCACCGCGAGCGCGAACAGGTTCACCCAGTCCATCACCTTGAGCGGATCGACCGACCACGGATCCTGGCTGAGCTTCTTGTGCAGCGCGTGCGCGCGGCGCGGCACCTTCAGGCCGCCGGGCAGGATGCCCTCGGTCTCGCAGCCCTCGCGGACGCAGTCCTGCATCACCTGCCAGATCCGCAACAGGCCGTCGCGGATCTCGTCCTCGGTCCGCCAGGCCAGCTCGTTCGCGAGCATCACCTCGCTGATCGACAGCTGCGACTCGCGGCACCGGTCGAGCAGTTCCGCACCGGTCCGGAACGGATACTTCAGCGGCGTGGTGTCCGGCACGATCCGATCGCCCGCGGCCGCGTTCTCGTCGACAACAAAACCACCGCCGACCGAGTAGTACGTACGCTCCCGCAGCACCGCGCCGGCCGCGTCCCGGGCGACGAAGATCATCCCGTTCGGGTGGTACGGGAGCGCCTTGCGCCGATGCATCACCAGATCGGTGTTCTCGTCGAACGCGATCTCGCGGGTCCCGGCCAGCGCGATCTGGCCGCGTTCGCGGATCGTCTCGACGCGAGCGTCGACCGAGTGCGTGACCACGGTCTCGGGGTCGGCACCCTCGAGCCCGAGCAGCACCGCCTTGTTGCTGCCGTGCCCGTGCCCGGTCGCGCCGAGCGAACCGAAGAGCTGCGCCTCGACGGTCGTCGTCGCGGCCAGCAGGCCGTCGTCGGCGAGGCCGAGCGCGAAGGTGCGGGCGGCGCGCATCGGTCCCACGGTGTGGGAGCTCGACGGGCCGATCCCGATACTGAACAGGTCGAAGACGCTGATCGCCATCGTGCGGAGGTTCCTTCCGGTCGCCGTTGACCGTTTGGTGGTGTCTGCCAGACACCACCCAGGTTTCCTCCCCGCTCTGTTGGGCGGATGCCCTCCAGAGGTGCCTCGCCCGCGCGGTGAAGGTGCCTGAGAGATTCTTGGGGAGAGTTGCTCCTACGGCGCCTGGGTCCTGGGTGTCGCTCCCCGGCCCGGGTCTCTCCCGCACGGGTTCATGCGGCTGTTGAGTTGACTGACGCTGTGGACGGTACGGCGGTCCTGTGACCGCCGTCAATCCGGGCTGTCGAGTCCGACCCTAGCAAGGCCCCCAAGACCGGACCGGGGTTGTGCGGGGCTCGTCCCTGATGCCCGCAGCAAGCGATTGCCGAAGGATTGAGAGCATGATTTCTCCCCGAAGCGTCCTCAGCGGCGCTGTGCTGCTCGGCGTCGCGTCCGCCGGGCTGGCGACACTCCCGGCAACGGCCGCGCCACCCCAGGTGCACTGGACCGACTGCCAACCCGAAGGCAAGGACGATCCTGCCACCGTCCGCGGCTCGCAGTGCGCGACCCTCCGGCTGCCGGTCGACTGGCGGAACCCGGGCGGACCGACGTTCGACCTGGCGATCGCCCGCCGGACCGCAAGGCTCCCGGGCGAACGCGTCGGTACGCTCGTGTTCGGGCCGGGCGGCCCAGGCGACTCGGGGGTCGACCGGATCAAGACCGGGATCGACCGGTTCAGCGCCGACGTACAGGACCGTTTCGACGTCGTCAGCTTCGACCCGCGCGGCATCGCCCGCAGCAACCCGGTCACCTGCTCGGCCGACCTGTTGAGCAAGCAGCCGTCCCCGATCATCACCAGCGCGGCCGAGTTCCGTACGACGATCGACTACAACCGCCGGCTCGCCGCGGACTGCCGCAAGCACACCGGTCCGCTGTACGACCACATCGACACCTGGCAGACGGTGCGCGACGTCGACGCGATCCGCCGCGCGCTCGGTGAGTCCACGATCTCGTTCCACGGCAGCTCGTACGGGACGCTGCTCGGGGCGCAGTACGCCGAGACGTACCCGAAGCGGGTCCGCGCGATGGTGGTGGAGAGCGTGCTCGACCACGCCTCACCGACGACGAAGTCGTTCCTCGACGTCCAGGCTGCCGCGGCGCAGGACTCGTTCGACGAGTTCGTGAAGTGGTGTGACGCGTCGACGAGCTGCGCACTGCACGGGCAGGACGTTCACGCGCTGTGGGCCGGCTTGCTGTCTCGGTCGAGTGATCCGTTCAAGCTGAGCTTCCAGGTGTTCAGACTGCTCTACGACCCGGAGTGGTCCGCGCTTGCCGAGAAGCTGCAGGACCTGAACACACCGTCGGTTGCCGTGGCGCCGACCGGGCTCGCCCAGAACCCGTTGGCGGTGTTCTGCCAGGACTGGAACCTCCCGGTCAAGGACTACCGCGAGTACGCCGCGCACCTGCAGCGGCTGGCGCGCAACAACCCGGACATGCGCTACCCGGGTCAGCTGATGGCGGTGTCGATCTGTCTCGGTGCACCGAGGGCGAACAACCCGCAGCACGTGCTGGACGTCCACGGACTCAAGACGCCGGTGCTGCTCGCCAACGCGATCCACGACCCGGCCACGCCGTACCGGATGGCGCAGAGCGTGCAGCGTCAGCTCGGACGGTCCGGCGTGCTGCTCACGTACGAAGGCTGGGGACACGGCAGCTACAACTCGAGCCCGTGCATGCAGACCACGATCGACGATTACCTGATCAAGAAGGTCGTGCCGAAGCGCGGCACCAGCTGTCCCGCCGTACCGCAGGCCGGCTGATCGGCTGATCCGTCAGACCGGTACGCCGGTGATGTCGAGGACCCGGTCGAGGTGATCCCCGCGGGTCAGCCGTCCGGCCATCAGCCGGAGCTCGGAGCAGGCCGTCTCCAACGCCTGTGCCTGGCTCCGGCAGTTGTCGACGTACCAGAACGGGTCGTCC
>DASSDE010001197.1:0-2567 GCA_035697365.1 Kribbella sp.
CGCCGCGCCGGCCGCGTCCGCGGCCTTGTCGGTCTCCAGCGCGAGCGTGTCGACACCGTCGAACGGGGTCGCCAGCGTCATCACGGCGACGTCGTGAGCCGGCGACTTGCCGTACTCCGGGTCCACCCAGATGCTGCTGATTTTGGACTCCTTGCCGGTGGACTTGTCGGTCAGGTCGTCCCGGCCCTGGATCGCGGTATAAGTGCTGGCTGCCTCCTGAGCACAGTGCGCGGCCGTGACGATCTTGTTGGCCTTCACCAGCGTCGAGCCGCACCATTCGCCGGTCGCGGCGGGGGAGCCGCTGTTGGACAGCTGGATCGCCCAGGGGGCGTCCGCGGTGTGGGCGATGGTGCCACCGACGATCCGGTTGACGGGTCCACCGGGCGGCTGCGCGGCCGACGCGGGGCCGGACACGGCCACCGCACCGAGGGACGCCGCGGTCAGGACGCCGGCCGCGAGGGCAGCGCGGACCACATGCTTCATTCCTGTCATGCCTCACTCCAGGGTGATAGGGGCCGCACGGGCGGACGGCCTACTGGCAGGCTCCCCGAACACCATCCGTAGCGCACCTCCCACTTTCGGTAACTCTGGAGTTATGCCCGCCTCACAGCCCCATCGCCTTGCCGTCCAGCACCTGGCTCTTCGCCGGGGCCTTCGGCGCCGGAGTCTTGCCGTACGCGCTGAAACTGAACCGGTTCTTGCCGTCGGTCATCCGGATCAGCCGGCCCGTGGTGGTGTCGATCCACATCGTGGCCCCGCTGTCGGTGATTCCGACGCAGCGGACGCCGTCCACTGTCCGCGCCGCGAGCTTCTTCGGTGCCGCGGCGCCGGCGGTGTCGTCCTCGGCGAACACGGTCTTGAAGAACCCTCCGGGGGCGACCAGGTCGACCATCTCCCGGGTGTCCTTGTCGACCTTCGACAGCTTGATCCACTTGTTCTTCAGCAGCTTGAGGACCTGGGCGGTCTCGGCCGCGCTGCTCTTGTCGTCCTTCGCCTGCGCCCGGATCGCGGACTCGGACAGTCGCAGGTAGATGGTCCTGCCGACCACCCGTACGGAGTACGACGCCCCTTCGATGCTGAAGGTGCCCTCGCCGCCACCGTCGCCCAGGGCGATGTCGAAGGTCGTCAGGTCGCCGGCGTCGTCGAAGGTGCCGCGCATCCGCAGGCTGGTCGCGGCCAGCGACGCCTTCCGGGTCTGCTGCATGATCGTCAGGACCGGCAGGTTCTCCAAGCTGGTGGGCGATGGTGACGTAGCCGAACTGGGGGTCGCGGCCGGAGTGCTCTGCCGCGCCGTCGCCGGGGAAGTCATCGGGGGCTTGTGCTCGCCGGCGGCAGTGCCGACTGTATTGCCGACGGGGTCGCAGCCGGTCGCGATCAGCGTGACCAGCGCGACCAGCGAGACCGAGGCGGTCGCGGCGGCGGTGCGGATCCAGGCAAAGGACATGTCTCGGACTCACTTTCGGTACGTCGGCACCGTGGCCGGTCGTGTTTTCGTGGTTCGTTCATGACTGTGAATCGGCGCTCTGCCGCCTGGCTGCCGTCGTACTGCGGTCCCACTGCCGTCACGCCGCCGTGACGCTGCTGCGGGCGGCGGTTTTGCCGGCTGAACGGCCTGGGTGCGCGGATAGACTGCCGTCGGCCGAGGCAACTCGGCCGGGGTGATGGGGGGTGCGGGCCAGTGCCAGGGGTGATCGAGGACTCTGTGCGGTTCGCGCTGCTCGGGCCGCTGCGGGCGCGGCGTGGTGCTAGCGAGTTGGAGCTCGGTCCGGCCAAGCAACGTGCCGTACTGGCCAGCCTGCTGCTCTCCGCCAACCGTCCGGTGTCGCCTAGCCGGATCATCGACGCTGTCTGGGGTGATGAGCCTCCGGAGAACGGCCCCAACGTCGTTCAGAAGTACGTCGCCGGTCTGCGGCGGGTACTGGAGCCGGAGCGGGCGCCGCGGTCGACTGGGCGACTGTTGGCTCTGACCGACGGCGGCTATCGGCTCGCGGTCGGGCCGGGCGACACTGACCTGGACCTGTTCGCCGAGCACGTGCGCGCGGCCGGTCGGCTCCGCGCCGGGGGACGCTTGGCGGAGGCTGCCGGGGAGCTGCGGACTGCCCTGTCGTTGTGGACGGCGGAACCGCTGGCTGGTCTGAGCGGGACCTACTTCGAGGCCGCTCGGGCGCGGCTCGCCGACGAGCGTGCCGCTGCGGTGGAGGAGTGGGCCGAGGTCGAGCTCGAGCAAGGCCACCAGCACAGCCTGCTGCCGGAGCTGTCCCGGCTCGTCGCGGAGTTCCCGCTGCGGGAGCGGCTGTGCGGCGTACAGATGCTCGCCCTGCACCACACCGGCCGCCAAGCCGAAGCCCTAGCGGCCTACAGAGCCCTCCGCACCCAGCTCGTCGCAACCCACGGCGTAGACCCCAGCCACCCCCTCCAAACCCTCCACCAACGAATCCTCACCAACGACCCCACCCTCACCCCCGCCCCACCCCGCACCAACACCCCGCTCCACGGCAGCGCGTTTCCTCCTGCGCCCGGCAGCGCCGCGCCCGACCTCAGCGCCCCGCCCCACGCCAACACCGCGC
>DASSDE010001198.1:0-3124 GCA_035697365.1 Kribbella sp.
CTCGGGTACCGCGAGCTAACGCCGGACGTGGCGAACCCAGTCGTTCACGCTCCCCCTGCCAAGGCTCCGTGGGAGTGAGCACACCTGTCGTCCTCGTACCCGGTCTGGGCCTCGGCCCCGAGTCGTACGCACGGACAATCGAGCATCTGGTCTCGCCGTACCACGTGGTCACTCTCCCCGGGTACGGCGAACCGGCCGGCTCTCGCGAGGACCTGCACCCGCGTGCCCTCGCGGTAGCGCTGGCCGGCAAGATCCGCGACCGCGCAGTGCTGGTCGGCCACTCGGCGAGCTGCCAGATCGTCGTCGAGACGGCGGTCCGCTATCCCGAGCTGGTGCACGCCCTGGTGCTGGCCGCGCCGACCGGCGACGTCCGGTTGTCGAGCTGGGTCGATCGTGCAGTACGGCTCGTGGGCTCCGCGATCCCGGACGCGCCGAAGCTCGTCCGGATCAGCCCGCAGTACGCCCGTACGACGCTGCCGTCGATCGCCCGCGCCGGGGAGGCGTCGCGGCATCACGACCTGGTCGCGATCATGCCCCACGTCCGCGCGCCCGTGGTTCTCGTCCGCGGCCGGCACGACCTGCTGTGTACGGCGGAGTGGCTCGAGCGGCTCGCGGAGGTGAGCCACGGGGAGGCCCGGACGCTGGACACCGGCGCGCACATGCCGGTCGTCACGAACGGCCCGGAGGTGGCCGCTCTCATAGAACGAGCAGCCGCCCTTCCGGAAACTAGCTGACGGGTTAGACTCGCAGCACCAACCTATGCGGGAGCTCGCACCGAGATGCGCGGGCTGAGAGGGCGACAGCTGGGTCGCCGACCGCCTGAACCTGACCGGGTAATGCCGGCGTAGGGAGTGGGGTCACTCATGACCGATACAGCTGTACGTCCAGCCTCCAGCACCGAGGCGCCGCTTGTTCTCACCACGGATGCGCCCCGCACGCTCGGGTTCTTCGACCAGTTCACGCTCTGGGGCAACTTCGGGATCTCGCTGTTCGGCCCGGTCACCGGTGCGCTCGTCGCGGCGTACACCGGCTCGCTGTGGCAGGGGCTGCTCGCCGTGGTCGTCGGCTGTGGCATCGGGGCGCTGGTGCTCGGCGGCGCGGCCGTGTTCGGGTCGCAGACCGGGGCGCCGGCGATGGCGAGTCTGCGGGGACTGTTCGGCCGGCGCGGCTCGATGGCGCCGACGGTGCTGAACATCGCGCAGAACGTCGGCTGGGCCACGATGGAGATCATCGTGATCTCGCAGGCCGCGGTCGCCGTGACGAGCGAACGCTGGCGCTGGCTGTTCGTCGTACTTGCCGGGATCATCGCGACCACGATGGCGGTACGTCCGCTGGGCAGCGTCAAGATCTTGCGGAAGTTCATGGTCTGGCTCGTGCTGGCCGCGTCGGTCTACCTGTTCGTCCAGGTGCTCAGCAAGCCGTCGCACGCACTGCCGCAGGACCAGGTGTTCGGCTTCTGGCCGGCCGTCGACCTGGCCGCGGCCGGTGTCGTTTCCTTCGCGCCGCTGGCGGCGGACTACACGCGGCACTCGCGGACCAACAAGGCCGCGTTCGGTGGATCCGCACTCGGGTACGGGCTCGCCGCCATCGGGTACTACGCGCTCGGAGTGGTCGCCGTCGCGACCCTGCAGACCAACAGCGATGACGTCATCACGGCACTGGTCACGCTGCCGGCCGGCGCGATCGCGCTGCTCGTCCTGCTGGTGGACGAGGTCGACGAGGCGTACGCGAACGTCTACTCGACCACGATGGCCGTGCACAACCTCGTCGGGCACATCGACCGCCGGTGGATCTCGGTAGCGATCGGGGTCGTTGCCACCGGCATCGCACTGTTCATTGACCTGGGCAACTACACCCAGTTCCTGTACCTGATCGGCTCGGTCTTCATCCCGCTGTTCGCGGTCGCAATCGCCGACTTCTTCGTGGTCAGCAAGATGAAGTGGGACGTCTCCGGTACGTCCAAGTTCCGCTGGCAACCCACCCTTGCTTGGCTGATCGGCTTCATCGCCTACCAACTGGTCAACCCAGGCACCGTATCCGGCTGGTCCCCCTTCTGGACCAACATCCAGCAATCCCTCCTGGCCCACCACCCCGTCCCCACCTGGCTAGGCGCCACCTACACCTCAATCCTGATCTCAATCCTCGCCACCATCCTCCTCGGCCGGGTAAGACAAACAACCAAGAGGTGATAAGCCCACGCGGTGCTACGCCCGGCTCCTCCGTCGCCGTGCTACGCGCCGCTCCCACCCGCCCGGACTGTGGCTCAGGTCTTGCATCCGACCTGCCGCGCCCTGCCGCCCGCTCCGCGCCCGCCGAAGCTCACGCCGCGGGTAGGCATGGGTGAAATCGAGTCGCTCAGTCTCCGGCTGCCGTCGCCGGTGTCGGAGCTCGTAGACGATCGGTTAGCAACGGCAGGTGTGCGTGTTCTGCTGAAACGTGACGATCTGATTCATCCGGAGGTTCCGGGGAACAAGTGGCGGAAGTTGAAGTACAACGTCGCCGCGGCACGGGAGCTCGGCCTCAGCACCTTGCTGACGTACGGCGGTGCGTACTCGAACCACATCCGGGCAACGGCGGCGGTCGGATACTACGGAGGTTTCACCACGATCGGAGTAATCCGCGGCGAGGAGCATCAGCCGTTGAACCCGTCCCTCGATTACGCCGCACGCCGCGGCATGCGTCTGACCTACTTGGATCGGACGACGTATCGTGCGAAAACCTCGGATGCGGTGATCAGCCGCCTGCGCCGGGAGTTCGGTGAGTTCTATCTGTTGCCGAAGGCGGCAGCAACGCGGCGTCCGCACTGGGATGCGCGGAGATCCTGGCGGAGCTGACAGAACCGTTCGATGTGTTGTTCTGCGCGGTCGGCACAGGAGGAACCCTGGCAGGCGTCGCCGCGGGCCTGATCCCGCAGCAGTCGGCGGCTCGAGTGTGACTACCACTTCGGCGGCTATGCGAAGAGATCGGCTGAATTGGACACGTTCATCGAGGACTTCGAGATGCGGCACGGTCTGCTGCCGGACTGGCTCTATGAAGCGAAGATGATGTACGCGCTGTACGACCTCGTGCGTCAGGGAGCATTTGCTTCGGGTACGACAGTTGTAGCCCTGGTCAGCGGATCACC
>DASSDE010001199.1:0-2093 GCA_035697365.1 Kribbella sp.
CGCCGACGCGATCCCCAGCGGTCAGGACCAACTGGAGAAGGCCGGCAACCTGCAGAACCTCCGGCTCGCGGCCGGCATCGGCGAGGGCGAGGCGATCGGCCCGGTCTTCGCCGACTCCGACGTCTACAAGTGGCTCGAGGCCGCGGCGTGGGAGTACGGCCGCAACCCCGACGACGAACTGCTCCAGCGGATCCGCGACCTGACCGCGGTGGTCGCGGCCGCCCAGCGCGAGGACGGATACCTCGACTCGGTCGTCCAGCTCCGGTACGGCGACAAAGGCCGTTATCAGCAGCTCGTCTGGAGCCACGAGCACTACTGTGCGGGCCACCTGATCCAGGCGGCCGTCGCGCAGGTTCGCTGTACCGGCGACCGCGCGTTGCTCGAGGTCGCCATCAAGCTGGCCGACCACCTGGGCGCAACGTTCGGCGACGACAAGACCGTCGATGTCGACGGTCATCCGGTCATCGAGATGGCGCTGGTCGAGCTTTATCGAGAAACCGGTACGACGGCGTACCTGGACCTCGCGCAGTGGTTCGTGGACGCCCGCGGTCACGGGATCATCGAGCGCCACGGACACTCGCCGGCGTACTTCTCCGATCGCGTCCCGGTCCGCCGGGCGACCTCGGTCGAGGGCCACTCGGTGCGCGCGGTCTACCTTGCAGCCGGTGCGGCCGACGTCGCGCTGGAGACCGGCGACACCGAGCTGCTCGAGGCGTTGAAGGTGCAGTTCGACCACATGTGGTCGACGAAGACCTACGTCACCGGTGGGCTCGGTGCGCGCTGGGACGGTGAGGCGTTCGGCGACGAGTACGAGCTGCCGCCCGACCGTGCGTACGCGGAAACGTGTGCCGCGATCGGCGGAATCCAGTGGGCCTGGCGGATGCTGCTCGCGACCGGCGAGGCCTTCTACGGGGATGCGATCGAGCGGATGCTGTACAACGGTTTCCTGGCCGGTGTCTCGCTCGGCGGCGCCGAGTACTTCTACGTCAATCCGCTGCAGTTGCGCGGAGACGCGTACCCCGACAACGGCCGGAGCCCGGCGCACGGGCGGCGCGGCTGGTTCGACTGCGCGTGCTGCCCGCCGAACATCATGCGGACGCTGGCGAGTCTCGACGGGTACCTGGCGACGAGCACCGACGACGCGATCCAGATCCATCAGTACGCGGCCGGAACCATCAAGTCCGGCGACACCGAGCTGACCGTCGAGACGAACTACCCATGGGACGGCACCGTCCGCATCACCGCGACCGCACCGACTGCTGTTGAGCTCCGCATTCCTGCGTGGGCGGAGGGCGCGACTGTCAACGGACGGGCGGTCGACGCCGGCGGCTACGCCCGGGCGGAGGGAACCGAGATCGAGCTGGTGCTCCCGCTCACGCCGCGGGTCGTAGGTGCCGATCCGCGGATCGACGCCGTTCGCGGGTGCGTGGCGATCGAGCGTGGGCCGCTGGTGTACGCCGTCGAGCAGGCGGACAACGCCGCGAACGTCGACGACCTGCATCTGTTGCCTGAGGCACCTGTTGTGGCCGAGGCCCGCGATGTGCTCGACGGGGTGACCGTGCTGAGAGCCCAGGGCCGGGCAGGAACAGGGCACCAGCCTGGTTGGTCCTTCCTGACCGGAGCGGCGGATTCGACAGGCGACGCCGTCGAGGTGGTGGCGGTTCCGTACTACGCGTGGGCGAACCGGGAGATCGGTGCCATGCGCGTCTGGCTGCCCAGGGCCTGACGATGCTCACCCGGCGGACGTTCCTCGGCCTGACGGCCGGCGTGACCACGGCCGGCTTCGCGTCCAGCTGCAGCTCGGTCCTGACCGAACCCGACGTCCAGGCGGCGGGTTTCGGTCAGGACGCCACCGGCACCGTGCAGGTGTGGTGCCGGGCAGCGACGCAGAGCGGTCTGACCGACCTGGTGAAGAAGTTCAACGCGTCCCAGGACCGGCTCACCGTCGAGCTGACGCCGGTCCTGGACGCGCAGTACGTGACCAAGCTGGCGACCGCGATCCGCGGCCGGAGTGTGCCGGACCTGGTCGACATCGACGACATCAACTCGATGCTGTTCATCTACCGCGACGCCTTCACCGATCTCACCGACCC
>DASSDE010001200.1:0-4589 GCA_035697365.1 Kribbella sp.
TCAGGCGGTGTTCGTGCTGTCCCACAGGCGGCCCTCCAGCTAGTTCGCCACGCTGAGGGGCCGCTCAACCGGGCGGCCGCACGGCCGCGCCGGAATCTCGTTGTTGAGAGGGAACATGTTCGACAAACTCTTCATCCGGAACGCGATCGACCGTAGTGCCGAGGGCAACGTGGATCGGCGGAAGTTCCTGCGGGCGGCCGGTGTAGCTGGTGCCGGCGCCGGGCTTGCCGGAGCCGGCCTGCTCACCGGCGGGGCCTTGAACCCGGCCTCCGCCGACACCGGTGCCGGGATCGATCTGGATCTTGACCTCGGCGGCGGCGAGTCCGCTGCCAAGCCCAGCGACGGCGCGGTACTGAACTTCGCCCTCAACCTGGAATACCTGGAGGCGGAGTTCTACCTGCGCGCGGTGCGCGGGTACGGCCTACCGGTCACGGAGGTGCACGGCAAGGGCCGGGCGGGTGCCGTCCACGGTGGCCGCAAAGTGCGGTTCGAGTCGAAGGTCGTGCGTTCGTACGCCGAGGAGATCGCGGCCGACGAGCTCGCGCACGTGAAGTTTCTCCGCAAGGCGCTCGGCGCCGCCGCGGTCGCCCGGCCGGCGATCGACATCGACGCCGCGTTCACGGCGGCGGCGCAGGCGGCCGGTCTGATCAAGCCGGGGCAGAAGTTCGATGCGTACGCCAACGAGAACAACTTCCTGCTGGCGGCGTACGTGTTCGAGGACGTCGGCGTGACGGCCTACAAGGGTGCAGCGCCACTGGTGTCGAACAAGACGTACCTGGAGGCGGCCGCCGGCATCCTGGCGGTCGAGGCGTACCACGCCGCGAACATCCGGACGACGCTGGTCTCGCGGGGCCTCCAGGTACCGTCGGTCGCGATCTCCAACGCCCGGGACAGCCTGGACGGCAAGTCCGACCTCGACCAGGGCACGACGTACCGCGGCAAGACCAACATCGTGCCGTCCGACCGCAACGGCATCGCCTTCAGCCGCGGTGCCGACCAGGTGCTGAACGTCGTCTACCTGACCCCGAAGAAGGCCACAAAGGGCGGCTTCTTCCCGGCCGGCGTCAACGGCGACATCAACACCAGCCGCGCCAACGCCTGACCGACCAACCGAAGCCACGAGGGCCGGCCAAACCCGGCCGGCCCTCGTGATCCCTCAGTCTCCGGGAGAACCCCCGAGCCAGCCCAGCAGCCCACAGCCGCCACGCGCATCGACGGCTTCCGGGTGCCCATTCTTGCCAAAGTTGGGGGTTGCTGGCGAGAAGGGGCCAATTCGTTTACATCCGTCTCTCGGTGCTGATCAGATTCGGTCAGCCCAGATCACCGAGAGGACACCATGCGTTCTTCTGCCCGTCGGTTGCTCGTGCCGGGCGCCGCCCTTCTCCTGGTCGTCGGTCTTGCCACACCGACGACGGCCGGCGCCGCACCTCCCCCACAACTCCCCACCGCCGGCTCGGCCGCGGCAGGTGGGACACCTCTCGACCTCACGCTCATCACCGGCGACAAGGTCACAGTCGCACCCGGCACCGGTCGCGCCGTGTCGGTGCAGGCCGTCGAACGTGCGCCGCGGTCGACCGGACCGGTACGGATCAGCGTCGAGAACGGCGACACGTACGTCTATCCCGGCGCCGCGATGCCGTACGTGGCGACCGGGCAGCTCGACAAGCAGCTGTTCAACGTCAGCGAACTGGTGGCCGAGGGGTACGACAACGCCCGGAGCAAGGATCTCCCGCTGGTCGTCACCGGCTCGCCCGGCATGACTGCCAAGTCCGCGCGCCGCTCGGCGCTGCCGGGCACGACCACGACGCTCGACCTGCCCTCGGTCGACGGCGCGGCCGTCAAGGCCGACAAGACGGAGGCGGCCACGCTCTGGTCGGCGCTGACCGGGCAGAGCGGTCTGCGGGCGAAGGCGAGCACCGTCGCAGCGCCCTCGTTCGCGGCGGGGATCGGCAAGGTCTGGCTCGACAGCAAGGCGCGGACGATGCTCGCGGACACCACCGCACAGATCGGTGCGCCCGCGGCCTGGGCAGCGGGCGCGACCGGCAAGGGCGTACGGGTCGCGGTCCTGGACTCCGGTGCAGATCTGGGCCACCCGGACCTGGCACCGCGGATCGTTGCGACCAAGAGCTTCGTGGCCGGGCAGGACGTTGTCGACCGCAACGGTCACGGCACGCACACCGCGTCGACCGTCGCCGGTACCGGCGCGGCCTCGGACGGCAAGGAGCGTGGCGTCGCACCGGACGCCGACCTGATCGTGGGCAAGGTGCTCGGCGACAGCGGCTCCGGTCCGATCTCCGGCATCATCGCCGGGATGGAGTGGGCGACTCGGACCGAGCACGCCAAGGTGATCAACATGAGCCTGGGTACGGCGGCCTGGCACACCCAGGACGATCCGCTGAGTCAGGCCGTGAACGAGCTGAGCGCCGAGACCGGTGCCCTGTTCGTGATTGCCGCAGGCAACTCGGGAAGCAGCCCGTACAGCGTCAGCTCACCGGGTACTGCGGACGCCGCCCTGACTGTCGGCGCGGTGAACGGTTCCGACCAGCTGGCCGACTTCTCCAGCGTCGGCCCGCGGCTGATGGACGACGGCCTCAAGCCCGATCTGACCGCACCCGGCGTCGATGTCCTGGCCGCGCGGTCGCAGTACATCGACGACGACGGCGAGGGCTACTACCGGACCGACAGCGGTACGTCGATGGCGGCTCCGCACGTCGCCGGGGCAGCCGTCCTGCTCGCCGCGCAGCACCCGGACTGGACCGGGCAGCAGCTCAAGGACGCGCTGATGAGCACCAGCAAGCTGACGCCCGCGTACACGCCGTACCAGGCGGGGACCGGACGCGTCGACGTTGCGGCGGCCTCGCTGCACGGCCAGGTCATCGCCAGCGGGTCAGTTGACGCCGGGCTCGTCCCGTGGTCGCCGAATCCGGCCCGGACGCCGGTCACCCGGCAGATCAGCTACCGCAACACCACGGACCAGCCGATCACGCTGCAGCTGTCCACCGACCACGCCGGGATCTTCCGTCTCGCCGCGACCGAGGTGACAGTGCCCGCGAAGGGCACCGCCACGGTCAACTTCACCGCGGACCCGAACGGACTGGCTCCCGGTCAGTACGCCGCTCAGGTCATCGCGACCTCTTCGACCGGCACCGTGCACACAGCCGTCGGACTGTCTGTCGACCCCAAGAAGTACAACCTCACCGTCCACCTCAAGGACCAGACCGGCAAGCCGGTCAGCGGCGAGGTCGAGGTCACCAGCGCGGACGGAAAGTCCACGATGCTGTGGGCAACGGACGGCGAGCTCACCAGCCGGTGGGCGCCCGGCTCGTACACGATCATCTCGACCCTGGACGTACCCGGCAGCCACGGCCCGCACTCGCTCGGCCTGGTCTTCCTGACCGCGCCCGAGGTCGACCTGACCGGCGACCGCGACGTCGTCCTGGACGCGTCGCGGAGCCGTCCGATCAAGGTCGACACCCCCAAGCCGACGACCGTCACCACGAGCCGGTTCGATCTCTTCCGGTCCTTCACCTCGGCGCAGCCGACCCCTGACGACAGGGCGGCGCTGCACGAGATCTTCATGCCGCCGGCGGACTACGACAGCTTCTGGGCGCTGCCGACGAAGGACAAGGTTCGTACCGGCAGCTTCGTACTGACCACACGGTTCCGGGCCGAGCAGACGCCGCTGACGATCAGCTACGACCGCCGTACCCTCGACGACTCGCTGCTCGTGCAGCCCGGCTCCCCAGCGTTCCGGGCCGGTACGACGCGGGTCCCGGCCGTCTTCGCCGGCACCGGCACGCCCGCCGAGTACGCCGGTGTGGCCGCGCGCGGCAAGGCGGTTGTCGTACGCAACAGCATCGGCGTACCGCCCGCGGAGCGGATCGCCGCAGCCCAGGCCGCCGGTGCAGCCATGCTGCTCGTGGTCAACGACGGCATCGGGCGCTACAACGACTGGTACGGCGGAACCGACGGCCGAACCCTCGGACCGATCCCGACGGCGTCGCTCACTCTCGACGACGGCGAGGCCCTGATCAAGAAGCTCACCACGCGCCGCACCGACCTGACCGTCGCGGCCAACCCGGTGCCGTCGTACTTGTACGACCTGGTCGACTACCACCAGGGCAAGGTCCCGGACGACCCGTCCGCGGCCACGGACCCCGGGAGCCTCGCCAGGATCGAGAACGACTTCGCTCCTCCGAACGGGCAACCGGTCCTGGAGAGCCGGGAGGACAGCCCGGCGTACGAGTACTGGCCGGCCGCCTTCCCTTACGCGGTCTACGGGTCGATCCGGGCACCGCGGTTCCCGGCGAAGCCCGCGGTGGGGCACCGGACGGACTGGGTGTCGGCGGGCACAAACTGGCAGCAGTACGCCTCGATCAACGGCTGGTCGACGTTCACGGACATCACGAGCTACCGGCCGCGCAGCGTGCAGAGCCAGCGGTGGTTCGGTCCGATCGTGCGGCCGCGGATGCTCGACTTCGAGCTCCCGCACCGGGTCGGCAACGCGATGGGCGGCATGATCGCCGGGTTCGGTGACGGCGGGTCCGCACACAGCGGCGACGGGCTGATGACGCGCAGCTTCGCGCTGT
>DASSDE010001201.1:0-4262 GCA_035697365.1 Kribbella sp.
TGCGTACGGTCGATCAGCCAGTAGCCCGCGATCAGGACGCCGGCCACCGACGCGAGCAGGCCGCCGTAGAACGACAGCCAGACGAAGATGTAGATCGACGGGTCCGAGATCAGCCGCCAGGGCTGGATCACGATGCCGACCACGCCGGTCAGCAGGCCCGCGGTGCGGAAGTTCAGCCAGCGCGGCAGTGCGTTCGCGAAGTCGTACGACGGGCTCACCACGTTGGCGGCGACGTTGCAGGACATCGTCGCGAGGATCGCCATCACCAGGCCGATCGTCACGACCGCCGGGTTCTCGAACCGGCGGGTGAGCTCGACCGGGTCCCAGATCGCCGAACCGTAGAGCACCACGGTGCCGGACGTGGTGATGATCGAGACCAGCGCGATGAACGACATCGTGGTCGGCAGGCCGATGATCTGGCCCCAGACCTGCGCACGCTGGCCCTTCCCGAACCGGGTGAAGTCCGGCATGTTCAGCGACAGCGTCGCCCAGAACGCGATCATCCCCATCAGCGACGGCGCGAAGATCTTCCAGAAGTCGGCGTCCCAGCCGAGCTTCGACGGCTGCGACAGGATCGGCCCGAACCCGCCGGCCTTCACCAGGATCGCCACCATCAACGCGACGAACGCGATCGTCACCAGCGGCGCCGCCCAGTTCTCGAACCGGCGCAGGCCCTCGATGCCGCGGAAGATCAGCACCATCTGCAACGCCCAGAAGAACAGGAAACTCAGCCACATCGTCCAGGGGTGGCCGCCGATCGCCGACGCCTCGTTCCAGCCCTTCCCGAACAGCTCGCCGACGATCACGAAGATCGCCTGGCCGCCGATCCAGGTCTGGATGCCGAACCAGCCGCAGGCGATGAACGCCCGCAGCAGCGCCGGGAAGTTCGCGCCGCGGACGCCGTAGAACGCCCGCGCGAAGACCGGGAACGGGATGCCGTACTTGGTACCCGCATGGCTGTTCAGCAGCAGTGGGACGAGCACAATCAGGTTCCCCAGGGTGATGGTGAGGAACGCCTGCAACCAGTTCATGCCGAGCGCGACCAGGCCCGACGCGAGCAGGTAGCTGGGGATGTTGTGCGCCATCCCCATCCAGAGCGCAGCGTAGTTGTACGTCGTCCAGGTGCGCTCCGGCAACCGCGTCGGTGCCAGCTCCGCGTTCGCGTACGGGCTGGCCTCGAGCGCGCCGGCATCAGCCAACTCGACCCGCCCGTCGGGATGAACTGTCTGCTGGATCGTGGCCATGAGTCCACCCCATCCGGTTGGGCGATGTCCGTTCCGAACAAGTTGCGGGACAGGACGACCTCATGTCAACGGACAACTACTATCCGGGACCGAGCAACGGGAGGGTCGGACGTTGGGGCGGGCCGAGGACCTGGTAGCCGCGACGGATCGCGTCCTGGAGCTTGTCGACCGGCCACGGCCAGTCCTCGCTGCTCTTGAGCGCGTCGTCCAGCGAGGTGCCGGCGTGGTGCAGCGCCGAGATCGTGTTCGCGACCTTGCCCAGGTCGATCGCCTGGTCGCGGGCGAACTCGATGTCGACGACCGCGCCGTGGCCGGGGACGATCTGCACGCTCTGCGGCATCATCCCGACCACTGCCTGGATCGTGTCCGGCCACTCGAGCGGGAAGGAGTCCGCTCCGTACGAGGGCGGCGCCGACTCCTCGAGCAGGTCACCGACGAAGAACACGTCCACGTCCGGTACGGCCACCACCGTGTCGCCCGAGGTGTGCGCGTTGCCGACGTACAGCAACTCCACGCGCCGGTCGCCGAGATCGATGACCTTCGCGGCCGCGAACGTCGTACCGGCGAGCTTCTCCTCGGCGGCGGCGTTCTCGTGCAGGTGGACCTCCGCGCCGGCGAAGACGCTGTTGCCTTTGACGTGGTCGAAGTGCGCGTGGGTGTTGACGACCCACTTCACGTCCAGGTCGGTGAGCTCACGGATGTGCTCGCGGAGCTGCTCGGCCTCCTC
This sequence comes from Kribbella sp., assembly GCA_035697365.1. Classification (GTDB taxonomy): domain Bacteria; phylum Actinomycetota; class Actinomycetes; order Propionibacteriales; family Kribbellaceae; genus Kribbella. Next base: position 1,972 of record DASSDE010001201.1, read on the forward strand.
GGTGGTGGCGCGGGTGTCGATCACCAGCGCGCCGTCGCTGCCGACGACCAGGCCGACGTTCAGGTCCCATTCGTCGTACCGGCGAACCCACGTGCGATCGCCGAGCTCGGTCCAACTCATGCGCTCGACACTACTTGCTGACCACATCGCCTCTCGCGACCTGGTCCCGCTTGACGCCGCGCAGCAGCAGGCCGACGTTGTCGCCGGCGGTCGCGGTCCGCACGATCTTGCGGAACATCTCGACGCCGGTCACCTCGACCTGCGCCAGCGGCTGCCCGGCCCGGCTGATCAGCACCTGCTCGCCGACCGTCACCGTGCCGGTCTGCACCCGGCCGGTCACCACGGTCCCGCGGCCGGTGATCGAGAACACATCCTCGATCGTCAGCCCGAACGAACCCACCGGCAGCGAGTCCTGCGGAGAGCTCAGTGCGGAGTTCAGAGGCGAGTCCTGGAGGCGCTCGGGGAAGCTGTTCGGCTGCGAATGGCCGCGCGCGAGCAGCTCCCGCGGATCCATCGGGTTCGCCCGCTTCCAGAACTTCCAGCCCATGCGCCGAGATTAGCTGTTGGCAAGCCCAGTCGTTGCGACCTAGGCTCGCAACAGTTCCGATCGGATCTCCGAAACTTTCGAAGGGTGGCCGGTGTGACGACACGACGCGCGGTGGTGGTCCGGGGTGGCTGGGAAGGGCATTCGCCGGTCGAGGCGACCGACCTGTTCATCCCGTACCTGAAGGAGAACGGCTTCGAGGTCACGGTCTCCGACACGACGGCGGCCTACCTCGACCTGGACGGCGTCGACCTGGTGCTGCAGTGCGTGACGATGAGCGAGATCGAGCCCGACCACTTCAAGGGCCTGGAGGCCGCGATCCGGCGCGGTACCGGGTTCGCCGGCTGGCACGGCGGGATCGCGGACTCGTTCCGGAAGAACTCGGACTACAGCTTCATCACCGGCGGGCAGTTCATCTCGCACCCGCACGGGTACACCGACTACCGCGTCGACATCATTGCCGACAATCCGATTGTCGAAGGCATCAAGCACTTCGACGTCCATACCGAGCAGTACTACGTGCACGCCGACCCCACCAACAACGTGCTCGCCACCACGACGTTCGCGTCGCACCCGGACTACCCGTGGATCGAGGGCGCCGTGATGCCGGTCGTCTGGACGCGTACCTGGGGTGAGGGCAAGGTGTTCGTCTGCACGGTCGGCCACAAGCTGGACGACCTGGAGACGCCCGAGGTCCGCACGATCATCGAGCGCGGCCTCCTGTGGGCGAGCAAGTGACCGGCCCAGTGACGCGGGTCGGCATCGTCGGTACGGGCGTCATCTCCGGCACGTACCTGGACCACCTGGCCAAGCTGCCCGGCGTCGACGTGGTCGCCGTCGCGGACCTGGACCTCCCGCGCGCCCAGGCGATCGCCGACCAGAACCCGGCCATCCGCGCGCTCTCGCCCGAGGACCTGTACGCGGCTGACGACATTGAGATTGTCGTCAATCTGACGATCCCGGCAGCGCACGCCGCCGTACACCAGGCCGCGCTCGCGGCGGGCAAGCACGTGTACGGCGAGAAGCCGCTGGCGATGGACCGCGCCGAAGCGGAGCCGCTGCTGAAGTACGCCGCCGCCAACGACCTGCGGATCGGCTGTGCGCCGGACACGGTTCTCGGCACCGGTACCCAGACGGCGCGTGCGGTGATCGACCGCGGCGACATCGGTACGCCGCACGCCGCGACCGCGTTCATGGTCACCCCCGGCCACGAGCTGTGGCACCCGGCGCCCGAGTTCTACTACAAGCCCGGCGGCGGGCCGGTGCTCGACATGGGCCCGTACTACGTCACCAGCCTGGTCACGCTGCTCGGGCCGGTCGTCCGGGTCACCGCCCGCGCCGGCCGGGCGAAGCAGCAGCGGAAGATCCACACCGGCCCCCGCGCCGGGACCGTCTTCGACGTGGAGGTGCCGACGCACGTCACCGGCGTACTGGAGCACGAGTCGGGCGCTCTGACCACCGTGCTGATGTCGTTCGACGTCTGGGCGGGGCGGCTGCCGCGGATCGAGGTCCACGGGACGGACGGCAGCCTGTCCGTGCCGGACCCGAACGGGTTCGACGGGACCGTCGAGATCGTCACCCCGGAGCAGCGCGAGTGGACCGAGGTGCCGGTCGCGGGCGGGTACGCCGGAGCCGGCCGCGGGGTCGGTGTCGCGGACATGGCCCGGGCGTTGCGCACCGGCGATCCGCACCGGGCGTCGGGGGAGTTGGCGTACCACGTGCTCGACGTACTGGAGTCGTTCATCGA
>DASSDE010001202.1:0-2647 GCA_035697365.1 Kribbella sp.
CAGGGCGGCCTCGGCGTCCTGCACCGCAACCTCTCGATCGAGGACCAGGCCCAGCAGGTCGACCTGGTCAAGCGCTCCGAGTCCGGCATGATCGCGCAGCCGATCACCATCGGCCCGGAGGCCAGCATCGGTGAGGCCGACGCGCTCTGCGCGCAGTACCGGATCTCCGGTGTCCCGGTGGTCGACGACGCGGGCGTCCTGGTCGGCATCGTCACGAACCGTGACATGCGTTTCGAGACCGACATGTCCCGCCCGGTCCGCGAGGTGATGACCCGGCAGCCGCTGATCACCGGCCGGCAGGGCATCGCCGCCGACGACGCGATGGCGCTGCTCAGCAAGCACAAGGTCGAGAAGCTGCCGCTGGTCGACGACGCCGGCCGGCTCACCGGGCTGATCACGCTGAAGGACTTCGTCAAGCGCGACAAGTTCCCGCTGTCCACCAAGGACGCGTCCGGCCGGCTGATGGTCGGCGCCGCGATCGGCTTCTTCGGCGAGGCGTACAAGCGCGCCATGACCCTGGTCGAGGCGGGCGTCGACGTGCTCGTCGTGGACACCGCGCACGGGCACTCCAAGGCGCAGATCGAGATCATCCGCAAGCTCAAGGCGGACCCGGCGACCCGTGGCGTCGACGTCGTCGGCGGCAACGTCGGCACCCGCGCGGGCGCGCAGGCGCTCGTCGACGCGGGCGCGGACGGTGTGAAGGTCGGCGTCGGGCCGGGCTCGATCTGTACGACGCGGGTCGTGTCCGGTGTCGGCGTGCCGCAGGTGACCGCGATCTACGAGGCGTCGCTGGCCTGCAAACCGGCCGGTGTCCCGGTCGTCGGCGACGGCGGCCTGCAGTACTCGGGCGACATCGCGAAGGCGCTCGTCGCAGGCGCCGACACCGTGATGCTGGGGTCGCTGCTCGCCGGGTGCGAGGAGTCGCCGGGCGACCTGGTGTTCATCAACGGCAAGCAGTTCAAGGCGTACCGCGGGATGGGTTCGCTCGGTGCGATGTCGTCCGGCGGCCTCCGCAAGTCGTACTCGAAGGATCGCTACTTCCAGCACGACGGCGGCTCCGACGAGAAGCTGATCGCCGAGGGCGTCGAAGGCCAGGTGCCGTACCGGGGCCCGCTGTCCGCGGTCGCCCACCAGCTGGTCGGCGGCCTCCGGCAGTCGATGTGGTACACCGGCGCCCGCACCGTCGAAGAGCTCCAGGACAACGGCCGCTTCGTCCGCATCACCTCGGCCGGCCTGCAGGAGTCCCACCCGCACGACATCCAGATGACGGTCGAAGCCCCGAACTACTCCGGCCGCTGACCGCCTGACGTAAGGAATCACCAGATGACCGAGATCGAGATCGGCCGGGCCAAGCGCGGCCGGCAGGCGTACGCGTTCGACGACATCGCGATCGTGCCGTCGCGGCGGACGCGGGATCCTGAGGAGGTCTCGGTCGCCTGGCAGATCGACGCGTACCGGTTCGAGCTGCCGATCCTGGCCGCGCCGATGGACTCGGTGATGTCGCCGCAGACCGCGATCGCGATCGGGAAGGCCGGCGGCCTCGGCGTTCTCAACCTCGAAGGCCTCTGGACGCGGTACGAGGACCCGGCCAGCCTGCTCGAGGAGATCATGCACCTCGACGGGCAGCAGGCGACGCACCGGCTGCAGGAGATCTACGCGGCGCCGATCAAGCCCGAGCTGATCTCCCAGCGCGTGCAGGAGATCCGCGCCTCCGGCGTGACGGTCGCCGGCGCGCTGTCGCCGCAGCGCACCAAGCAGTTCGCGAAGCACGTCGTGGACGCGGGCGTCGACCTGTTCGTCATCCGCGGGACGACGGTGTCGGCCGAGCACGTCTCCGGTCAGGCCGAGCCGCTGAACCTGAAGCAGTTCATCTACGACCTCGACGTACCGGTGATCGTCGGTGGCTGCGCGACGCACCAGGCGGCGCTGCACCTGATGCGGACCGGTGCGGCCGGCGTGCTCGTCGGCTTCGGCGGTGGCGCCGCGCACACGACGCGGAAGGTGCTCGGCGTGGCAGTGCCGATGGCGTCCGCGGTGGCCGACGTCGCGGCGGCGCGGCGGGACTACATGGACGAGTCCGGCGGGCGGTACGTGCACGTCATCGCGGACGGCTCGGTCGGGCGGTCCGGTGACGTGGCGAAGGCGATCGCCTGCGGCGCGGACGCCGTGATGGTCGGTTCGCCGCTGGCCCGGGCGAGCGACGCCCCCGGCGGTGGGTACCACTGGGGCGCCGAGGCCTGGCACCAGGACCTGCCCCGCGGCGAGCGGGTCGAGGTCGGCGTCACCGGCACGATGGAGCAGATCCTGTTCGGCCCGTCCTGGGTCCCCGACGGCACGATGAACCTGGTCGGCGCCCTGAAGCGCGCAATGGCCACGACCGGCTACACGGAGCTCAAGGAATTCCAGCGAGTAGAAGTAGTAGTCGGTTGACCCGTACCGGCGTACTGCTCCTGCATGGTTCGAGTGGTGTGCCGGATGTTGGGCGGGCGCGGTTGCTCGAGGCCGCGGGGTGCGACGTGGTGGTGCCGAGCTGGCCGGTCACCCACGAGGTTCCGCTGGAGTCGTTTCCGCTCGACGAGTTGGCGGCGCGCAACGACCGGGTGATCACGATGGGCAGTTCGTGGGGTGCTGAGGCGGCGCTGCTGCT
>DASSDE010001203.1:0-6231 GCA_035697365.1 Kribbella sp.
GCGCAGATCACCGCGCCGACGTCCTCCAACTGCTGCATCAGCTCGTCGTTCGACAGCGACGCCCGCCAGCCCGGGATCGACTCCAGCTTGTCCAGGGTGCCGCCGGTGTGCCCGAGGCCGCGGCCGGACAGCTGCGGTACGGCGACGCCGCAGGCCGCGACCAACGGGGCCAGCGGCAGCGTGATCTTGTCGCCGACACCACCGGTGGAGTGCTTGTCCGCAGTCGGCCGGGACAGCTTGCCGAAGTCCATCCGCTCGCCGGACGCGATCATCGCCGCGGTCCAGCGGGCGATCTCCCGCCGGTTCATCCCGTTCAGCAGAATCGCCATCGCGAGCGCCGACATCTGCTCGTCGGCGACGTCACCCTTGGTGTAGGCGTCGATCACCCAGTCGATCTGCCCGTCGCTCAGCTCGGCCTCGTCCCGCTTCGCCCGGATGACATCCACCGCGTCGAAACTCATCAGTTCTCCAGATCGTCCGGCCCGAACGCATCGGGCAGCAACTCGCGCAGCGGGCGCGGTCCGGTCGGTGTCTCCAGCAGCAGGTCAGGCCCGCCGTTCTCGTGCAGCAATTGCCGGCACCGTCCGCACGGGGTCAGCAGATCCCCGTGGTGGTCCACGCAGGTGAACGCCACCAGCCGGCCACCACCGGTCCGGTGCAGCTCCGACACCAACCCACACTCCGCACACAACGTCAGTCCGTACGAGGCGTTCTCCACGTTGCAGCCGGCAACAATCCGCCCGTCGTCGACGTACGCCGCAGCTCCGACAGCAAACCCCGAGTACGGCGCGTACGCACGCCGCATCACCTCCTCAGCAACCGCACGCAGCGCCGACCAGTTGGGCTCACTCGGTGACGTAGGGTTCACCATCTGCCTTCGGGGCTCTGACTCGGCCGACCAGGCCGGCGACGGCGATGATGGTGGCCAGGTACGGGGCCATCAGCAGCAGCTCGCCGGGGATCGGCGTCTGGATGATCTGCAGCTGCGACTGCAGTTGGGTCGCGAAGCCGAAGAACAGGGCGGCGACGGTGGCGCCGATCGGGTGCCAGCGGCCCATGATCAGTGCGGCCAGGGCGATGAAGCCGTTGCCGGCGGTCATCTCCTTGCTGAACGAACCCGCGTATCCGACGGTGAAGAACGCACCGCCGAGGCCGGCCAGGATGCCGGCCGTGAGCACCGCGGAGTACCGGATCCGCTTGACCCTGATGCCGACCGTGTCGGCCGCCTTCGGGTGCTCGCCGACCGCGCGGATCCGCAGGCCCCACCGGGTCTGGAACAGCACGAACGTGACCACGGCGACCGCGAGGTAGGTCAGATACACCAGGATCGTCTGGTTGAACAGGATCGGGCCGATGAACGGGATGTCCCCGAGGCCCGGGATCTTGATCGCGGACAGCACCTTCGGCGTGTTCAGCTTCTCCGCGTCGTCGGCCAGGAACCGGTCGAACAGGAAGCCGGTGATGCCGGTCGCGAACACCACCAGGACGACACCGAGCACGACCTGGTTCACCAGGTACTTGATCGAGAAGACCGCGAGCAGCGCAGCCATCACCACACCGGTCGCGGCCGCCGCGATCAGCGCGAGTACGCCGCTGTGCGTCGTACTCGACACAACTGCCGCGGTGAATGCGCCGACCAGGAACTGGCCCTCGATCGCGATGTTGATGACGCCGGCCCGCTCGCACATCACGCCGGCGAGCGCACCGAGGATCAGCGGGGTCGCGAAGTTCAGCGTGCCCTGGAACTGGTTCGCCAGCGGGAACGTCTTGCCGGCCGCGGCCCAGCACAGGAACGCGCCGATGAAGCAGATTCCCAGGACGGCGGCCAGCCAGCCGGCGTACCGCTGCGGAACCCGGCGCAGGGCGTACGCGACCGCGGTGCCGATGCCGATGATCGCGAGGATCAGGCCGACCGCCTGCGCGGGCAGCCCGAGCAGGTTGTGCTGCAGGTCGCCCGAGACCAGCTGGAACGTCGCCTTGCCGCTCTTGGTGAACACGGCCAGCAGCAGACCGATCAGCGCGAACACCATCATCAGGCCGCCGACCCGCAGCCGGCGGGTCCGCTCGGCCGGGCCTTCGATGACCTGCGCCTTCGGCGCCGCCTCGGGCACGGCGTCGGGAGTTGTCTCGCTCATGCCTCCACCTCGCTTCGCTCGGCTCCGGCCTGAGCGAGAGTCTCGGCTCTGCTTTTTGTTCGCTCGCTACGCTCGCTCATCCGTTCCAGCCTTTCGCGAGCACTGTGCCGGCGCCACGGTCCTTCGGCAGGAAGCGGAAGACCGAGCGCACCAGCGCCGGGGCCGCGACGAACAGCACGATCACGGCCTGCAGGACAGTGGTGAGTTCGAGCGGGGTCTGGGTGATCAACTGCATCTGCAGACCGCCCGCGTTCAGCGCGCCGAACAGCAGGCCGGCCAGTACGGTGCCGAGCGGCGTTCCGCGGCCGAGCAGCGCCACCGTGATCGCGTCGAACCCGACCGAAGCTGCGACCCCGTCGGTCAGCGGCAGGTCGGTGCCGAGCACCTGCTGGGTCCCGGCCAGGCCGGCCAGCGCGCCCGCCACCACCATCGCGATCACGTACGCGCGACCGACCGACATACCGGCCGTCCGGGAAGCATCGGCGTTCGCGCCGACCGCCCGCAGCTCGAAGCCGATCGTCGAGCGGCTCAGCAGCCACCAGACGAACACCGCGGCCACCAGCGCGACCAGGAACCCGAGGTGCAGCCGGGTGTCACCGAACTTCGGGAACTGGGCGTTGCCGTCCACGATCGGCGAGATCGGGTCGGTCCGCCCGGGCCGCTGGAACGTCTTCGTGGTCAGCAGCCACTGCAGCAGGTACAGCGCGACGTAGTTCAGCATGATCGTCACGATCACCTCGTGGGCGCCGGTCCGGGCCTTCAGCAGGCCGACCACACCGCCCCACACCGCCCCGCCGACCAGACCGGCGATCACCGCGAGGATCAGGTGCAGCACCGGCGGCAGGTGCCAGGCGAACCCGACGTACGCGGCCAGCACCGCACCCGCGATCAGTTGCCCCTGCGCGCCGATGTTGAACAGCCCCGTACGGAACGCCAGCGACACGGCCAGACCGCCGCAGATCAGTGGTGTTGCCTGGGTCAACGATTCGCTGATCGGCGTGATCCCGCCCAGGGCTCCGGACAGCAGGGCCTGGTACGCGTTGCCGACCGCACTGCCCGCGGCGGAGATGGTGTCCATCGGTGCGGCACCGAAGTACCCGGCCGCCTTCTGCACCTGCTCGTCGCCGAGGATGATCAGGATCGCCCCGACCACCAGCGCCAGCACCACCGCGCTCAGCGACACCAGGCCCTGGATCGCCCACGACGGCAACCCGGAGCGCCGCGGCTCGCCCTTGGCCGGCGCCGGTGCCGGAGCGGCGGCCTCTGTCTCAGTGCTCATCAGATGGTTCCCAACGTGGTCGGGTGCTCGATCGCCGTGTCGTGCGCCTCGGACTTCGTGGCGCCGGCCATCATCAGGCCCAGCTCGTCGCGGGGCGTGTCGGACGGTACGACGCCGACCACCTGACCGCGGTACATCACCGCGATCCGGTCCGCCAGCGCGGCGATCTCGTCGAGTTCGGTGGAGACGATCAGGACTGCCGTACCCCGGTCCCGCTCCTCCACGATCCGGCTGTGCAGAAACTCGATCGAACCGACGTCCACACCGCGGGTCGGCTGTGAGGCGACGAGCAGCTTCAGCGGGCGGGACAGCTCGCGCGCCAGTACGACCTTCTGCTGGTTGCCGCCGGACAGCGACGACACCGGCAGGTCGATGCTCTGCGTACGGATGTCGAACTCCTGCACCCGGGAGGTCGCGTTCTTGGCGATCTCGTCGGTGCGCAGCCCCAGCCCGTTGCCGAACGGCTCCTTGCGGAACAGGTCCAGGACCAGGTTCTCGGCGACCGTGAACGAACCGACGAAGCCGTCGTGCGCGCGGTCCTCCGGGACGTACCCGATGCCGGCGTCGAGACGGTGCCGGGTCGACTTCGCAGTCAGCTCGTCGCCGGCCAGCGTGATCGAGCCGGCCGCGATCGGCGTCAGCCCGAGCAACGCCTCGGCGAGCTCGGTCTGGCCGTTGCCCTGGACACCGGCCACCGCGAGGATCTCGCCGGCCCGGACCTCCAGGTCCACGTCGTCGACGGCGGTGAACCCACGCTCGTCGATGACGGTCAGGCCGGACACCCGCAGTACGGCGTCCTGTGGTTCGGCCGGTGTCTTGTCGACGACCAGGTCGACCGCGCGGCCGACCATCAGCTCGGCGAGCTCTTCTTCGGACGCGGACGGCTCGGCCTGGCCGACGACCTTGCCGCGGCGGATCACGGTGATCTTGTCCGCGATCGCCCGGACCTCTTTGAGCTTGTGCGTGATGAAGACGATCGACGTACCGGTCTGTTTGAGCTGCCGCATCACGGTGATCAGCTCGTCGATCTCCGCCGGCGTGAGGACCGCGGTCGGCTCGTCCAGGATCAGTACGTGGGCGTCGTTCGCGAGCGCCTTGATGATCTCCACCCGCTGCTGGACGCCGACCGGGAGGTCCTCGACCAGCGCCTCCGGATCGACCGCCATGCCGTACCGGTCGGACAGTTCGGTGACCCGCGCATGGGCCCGCTTGCGGTCCAGTACGCCGCCGGGGTGGGTGTTCTCCCGGCCGAGCATGATGTTCTCGGCGACCGTGAACACCGGGACCAGCATGAAGTGCTGGTGCACCATGCCGATCCCGTGGCTGATCGCGTCGCTCGGCGAGTTGATCCGCACTTTCTCGCCGTCGATCAGGATCTCGCCCTCGTCGGGCTGCAGCATCCCGTACAGCATGTTCATCAGCGTGCTCTTGCCGGCGCCGTTCTCACCGAGCAGGCAGTGGATCTCACCCGGCTCGATGGACAGGTCGATGTGGTCGTTGGCGACCAGCGAGCCGAAGCTCTTGGTCAGCCCGGACAGCTCGAGGTGCATGCGGGCAGTCCTTCCCTCTCCCGTGGAGAGCCCTCTCAGACGGAGAGCCAGGAAGGAGCGACCTGTGGGCCGGCTGCCTTCCTGGCTCGCACCGTACTACGCGGTCGTTCAGGACGCCTTCGGCTGCGCCTTCGACTGAACGGTGATCTTGCCGCTGATGATGTCGGCCTTGATCTGGTCGATCTCCGACTTCAGGTCGGCCGGGATCTTGCTGTCGAACTCGTGGTACGGCGCGAGCGCGGTGCCACCGTTCTGCAGCGTGCCGACGAACTGGGCGTTGTCGAACTTGTTGTCGAGCACCGAGACGATGGCGTCCTTCACCGCGACGTCCATGCCCTTCTCGACGCTGGTCAGCAGGGTCGAGCAGTACTCCTGGGCACTCACGCAGCCGTCGGTGTCGACCCAGATCGCGTTCACCTTGCCGTTGCTGGCCTTGGCCGCCTGCAGCGCGCCCAGACCGGCCGGACCGGCCACCGGGAACAGGATGTCGGCGCCCTGGGTGATCAGGTTCTGGCCGTTCGTCTGGCCCTTCGCCTTGTCCTCGAAACCACCCGCGAACAGGCCCTTCTGGGTGGCCTCGTCCCAGCCCAGGACCTGGACGTTCTTGCTCTTCACCTCGTTGTAGTGCTTGACGCCCTCGGCGAAGCCGTCCATGAAGATCGTCACCGACGGGATCTGCGCGCCGCCGAAGGTGCCGACCTTGCCGCTCTTGGTCATCCCGGCCGCGAGGTACCCGGCCATGTAGCTGGACTGCGCGGTGTTGAACAGCAGCGGCTTCACGTTCTCGATCGGCTTGGCCGGCGCGGAGTCGACGATCGCGAACTTGATCCCCGAGTTGGCCTGCGCGGCCTTGTCGGTGGCGTCCTCGAGCTTGAAGCCGACCGCGACGATCACGTTGCACTTCTGCGCGACCATCGCGGTCATGTTGGTCGGGTAGTCGTTGTCCGACTTCGACTCCGCCTTGACCGGGGTCACGCCCTTCTCCGACACCGCGTCCTGCAGGCCCTTGTACGAGGTCTGGTTGAACGACTTGTCGTCGAACCCACCCGAGTCGGAGACCATGCAGGCCTTGAAGTCCTTGTTGGCGTCGCTGCCGCCTGCGTTGTCCTCGGTCGGCTTGCTGCCACACGCGGCGACGGCGAGCGTCAGCACGCCCACGATCGCCGTTCCCCGCACGTACTTCTTCACCGGACGTCTCCTTCGTCGACCAGAATCCTTTAACCGGTACGCCTTCCCCCACGCACCATCCGCAGACTATAGGGCGCGG
>DASSDE010001204.1:0-10513 GCA_035697365.1 Kribbella sp.
CTCGGCCGCGACGCCGGCCCGGTGCTGGTGTACTTGTCGAGGTACGTCCTCTCGCCGCTCGCCCCGATGATCAGGTACTGGAGCACGCCCCGGCGCGCTGCACGAGTGATCACCCAGGTGCTGACCGACGACTCGGACGCGTCGGGCGTCTACTACGACGAGCGCGGCAAGCCGATGCTCGGGTCGGTCCAGGTGCGTGATCCCGAGTTCGGCGACCGAATGGTCGCCGAAACCCGGAGCTTGCTCGCCAGGTGATTCCTGGAGTTGTACCCGTGAGGGTTTGCGGCCGGGTGCAGTGGCGACGCGCGGTGCAGGGGCTGGGTTGGAGGGCCGGTGCATCCGCGACAATTGGCGTACGGAGAGACTTGAGGAGGAGTGCTGACTTCGCGGGTGCGGCGGGTTGTTGCTGCGTTGATTGCCGGTGCGCTGGTGTTTCCGCTGGTGCCGGCTGTCGCGTCGCGGCCGGTGAAGGTGCAGGTGCTGTCGAGCCGGGCGGATGCGGTGACGGGCGGTGACGCGCTGGTCCACGTCGACGTGTCGGATCCGGACGACCGCGTCCGTGTCACGCTGAACGGTGAGGACGTGTCGTCGGAGTTCACCCCCGACGACACCGGCCGTACGGGTCTGGTCAGGAACCTCCGCCTGGGCACGAACGAGCTTCGAGCCGAGGCCGGGGGACGGCGAGCGACGCTGCAGGTGCGCAACCACCCCCGCGAGGGCCCGGTGTTCTCTGGACCGCACGAGCAGCCGTACGTCTGCCAGACCGCGCAGTTCAAGCTCCCCGTGATCGGCGGCACGCTCGGGGCGCCGTTGGACGCCAACTGCACCATCAAGCCGCGGGTCGACTACTTCTACCGGACGACCGCGCGGAAATGGGCGAAATGGCCGGCCGGCACGCGAACGTACCCACGAGACCTGGCCACGACCGACGCCGGTGATCCGTTCATCGTCCGGATGGAGACCGGCAGCGCCGACCGCGCCGTGGTCCAGACCAGCATGCTGCACGACCCCTTGCACGATCCGGCACCGACGCCGATGCATCGGTCGGCCGGCTGGAACGGCCGCGCGATCTTCACCCTCGGCGGCGGCTGCTCGGGCGGCTGGTACCGCTCCGGTACGACGACCGGCGGCGTCACCGACCCGTTCCTGCTCGGCCGCGGGTATGCGCTGATGTCGTCCTCGCTGAACGTCTACGCGCAGAACTGCAACGACCTGCTCGCGGCCGAGTCGGCGATGATGACGAAGGAGTTGTTCATCGAGCACTACGGCCGGCCGGAGTTCACGATCGGCTTCGGTTGTTCGGGCGGCTCGTACCAGGCGCACCAGATCACCGACAACTACCCGGGCATCTTCGACGGCATCATCGTCGGCTGCTCGTTCCCCGAGGTCGGCTTCGGTACGGTCTCGTTCCTCAGCGACTCGTGGCTGCTGGACTCGTACTTCGCGAAGGCCGCGATCGGCTGGACGCGGGAGCAGAAGCGCAAGGTGGCCGGCTTCCGGATCTATGCGACGCTGCCGAGCATGGCGCTCAGTGCGCGCCGGATGGACCCACGGAAGAGCTGCGGCATGGTCGCCCCGGCGCTGCGCTACGACCCGGTACGGAACCCGCGCGGCGTCCGGTGCGATGTCTTCGACCACGCGGTGAATGCCTACGGCAAGGATCCGGTGACCGGGTTCGCTCGCCGGCCGCTGGACAACGTCGGCGTGCAGTACGGGCTGCGGGCGCTGAGGTCCGGCGCGATCTCGCCTGCGCAGTTCCTGGACCTGAACGACCGGATCGGCGGCTTCGACGCGGACGCCAACCTGGTTCCGCTTCGTACGGTCGCGGATCCGCAGGCGGTGCGGACGGCGTACCGGACCGGGCGGCTGACCAACGGGGGTGGCGGGCTCAAGGACGTACCGATCATCGACTATCGGGCGTACTCCGACACGCTGGGGTACGGCGACATCCACGTCCGGTACCACACCTTCTCGCTGCGCGCCCGGCTGCAGAAGGCGAACGGCACGTCGGCCAACCAGGTGAGCCTGCTCGAGGACACCCGGTACGGCCTGTTCAGTACGGCGAGCCCGCTGCTGCGGCATGCGGTCGACGCGATGGACGAATGGCTGACGCAGTTGACGGCCGACGGCACGGCCCGGCCGCGGATCGACAAGATCATGGCCGCGCGGCCGTCGAGCCTGGAGGAAGGCTGCCGCGGGCCGAACGGTTTCATCGCGCAGCCGCTGGACCGGAACCCGGGCTCGCGCTGCGAGAAGCTGTTCCCGTCCGGGTCGTTCCCGCGCGAGGTGGCCGGGGCGGGGATCGCGGCGGACGTGATCAAGTGCGCCCTGCGACCCCCGGCACGATCGGACTACCGGGGGTTCACGGACGCGCAGTGGCGGAAGCTGGTGGCGATCTTCCCCGGTGGGGTATGTGACTGGTCGAAGCCGGGGGTCGGGCAGGAACCGCTGGAAGGGACCTGGCTCAGCTTCCCAGGCTGAACCCGAACCTGTGCTTCCGCGGCTGCAGGTCGTGCGGCGGCAGGATCGGCGCGCCGCTGGTCGGACTGCCGAGGCCGTGTTGCAGCGCGTCCAGCGTGATCCACACCTGGTCGCTCGGGCGCAGATCGGCCGGATGCTCAGCGGCGGCCAACTCAGCCGTGGTCCAGCGCCGTACGGTCAGCGCGACGTGTGGATCGCCCGCCAGGTGGAGGGATCCGGCGGCACCGGACAGTTCGGCCCAGCGGACGTCGCCACGGGCGCCGTTCTCCTGCGGATACAGGTACGGAACCTGGAGATCGTCGATCGTGCTGGTGTAGCGGCCGATGCGGGCCGCGGAGCGGGAGTCCGGGTACGCCTGCCCGGGTCCGAGGCCGAACCAGGTCATCGTGTGGAAACCTGCCGGCAGGCCGAACGTCACCCCGAGCCGCGCCCAGGGCACCGTCCACTCGCCCAGCGGCTCCACCTCGACCGCTGCCGTGACGCGATCGCCGTCGGTCGTCCAGCGGTACGTCGTCAGGACCCGCATGTCCGTGGCAGCGGCGCCCACCATCGTGGTGACGACCAGTTCGTCGTCGGTGGGTTCGATCGACACGGTGCGGTACCGCAGCCGGTCCAGCCCGGCGTTGGCCCAGCGCGCCTTGCGGTCCAGGGTGGTCGCGTCCCACGTACGAGCATCGTGCTGAGTGGGCGCCCGCCACAATTCCAGTGGCACCTGCGTCACGTCCCACCCGCGCAGCCCGGTCAGCCGCCCGGTCGCGCCATCGAATCGCGCCGGCCCGAGCTCGAGTCCGGCACGGTTCAGACGTGTATTCGTCTTGGGAGTGGCAGGCGCGACTTGCGCCTGGGTGAAGGCGAGTTCGTGGCCGGCGGGGGCCCAGGGGGTTTCGGTGGCCTGGACGGCGCGGATCGTCAGCCAGCGTTCACGGTTCTGGGCGGCCGGGAGGTCCGGGAGCTCGACGGTCGCGGATCCGCCGGAGGGTATGACAGGCGCGGTGAGGGTGCCGCGGGCAACGACTTCGCCTTCGTCGGCGGCTTCCCAGTGCAGTGCCACGTGCGTCGTGTCGAGGAAGTCGTACCGGTTGGTGATGGTGAGTACGTCCCCGGAGATCGTCAGCCGGACGGGCTCGTAGACCCGGCGCACCTCGGCCAGTACGGGCTGCGGCGTCAGATCGGGGAAGACCAGACCGTCGAGGACGTACGTACCGTCGTGCAGCTCCTCGCCGAAGTCGCCGCCGTACCCGTACGAACCGTCGGCGCGCAGGATCCCGTGCTCCATCCACTCCCAGAGGAAGCCGCCCTGACAGCGCTCGTAGGTGTCGAACAGTTCCTCGTACTCCGGAAGTCCACCGGGACCGTTGCCTCCGGCATGCGAATACTCGCAGAGCACGAACGGCATCGCCCGCCGCCGGGCATCCAGCACCGGGTCGTCCAACGGCTTCTCCGAACGCTTGCCGATGGCATCGACCTCGGCGTGGGAGGCGTACATCCGGCTGTAGACATCCACATCCGCGCAGGTGAGGTCGCCCTCGTAGTGCAGCGGTCGCGACGGGTCCCGGTCCCGCGTCCAGGCGGCCATCGCGGTCAGGTTCGCCCCGACGCCGGCCTCGTTGCCGAGCGACCACATCACCACGCACGCGTGGTTCTTGTCCCGTTCGACGGTGCGCCGCATCCGGTCGATCGACGCGTCCAGGAACCGCGGGTCGTCGGCCGGGTTCTCGCGCCAGTCGATCAGCATGAACCCGTGCGACTCGTAGTCGCACTCGTCCATCACCCAGAACCCGAGCTCGTCGCACAGCTCCAGCAGCCTCGAGTCCGGCGGGTAGTGGCTGGTTCGGATCGCGTTGATGTTGTGCCGCTTCATCACCAGCAGCTCTTCGCGCATCCGCTCGTACGGCACGGCGCGGCCGAATACCGGATCGTGCTCGTGCCGGTTGACCCCGTGGAACAGCACCCGCCGCCCGTTGACCCGCAGTACCCCGTCGACGATCTCCACGGTCCGGAACCCGATCCGCAGCGACACCTGCTGATCCGGCAGCTCCACGACCGCGTCGTACAGCCGAGGCACCTCGGCGGACCACGGCTCGACGTCCGCAATCGTCACCGTCTCCCCGCACGGCGCCTCGACACCGAGCGCCGGGATCCGCACGACCGCCCCCGGCGGCGCCTCGACCCGCAACACCCCGGCACCGTCCGAATAGTCGGCATGTACGAAGACGTCCACCGGCCGCGCGACGAGCGTGACGTCCCGGAAGATGCCCGGCAGCCACCACATGTCCTGATCCTCGAGGTACGACCCGGACGACCACTGGTGGACCCGCACCGCCAGCACGTTGCGCCCGGGCCGCAGTGCCTCGTCGACCGCGAACTCGGCCGGCAACCGCGACCCGCGCGTCACCCCGAGCTCGACCCCGTTCAGCCAGACCCGCGCACACGAGTCCACCCCGTCGAACCGCAGCACCGTCGGCCCGCTCCACTCCGACGGGAGATCGAACACCAACCGATGGTCGCCGGTCGGATTCTCGTCCGGAACGTATGGCGGATCAACAGGGAACGGGTACTTCTGGTTCGTGTACGCAGGACTTCCGTGACCGTGCATCGGCCAAGAGGACGGCACCGGGAGCCAATCCCATTCGGAGTCGTCGAAGTTCACCGCCTCGAAGCCGGTCGGCGGCACGGTCGGGGTGAACCGGAATCGCCACTGGCCGTTCAGGCTCAGCCGCGGTGCGTCGGAGCGTACGGCTGCCCGCGCCGGCAGGATGCCGTACCCGGGTCCGGGATCTTCCCAGTACCTCATGCGTCCTCCCGGATCCACACGGTCATCGGGCCGACCTCGCGGTTCGCCCAGGCGTAGTAGGGGATCGCGGTCAGTGTCCCGTCGCGGGTCGGTACGTCGACCGTCGTCACGCCGCCGAGCAGCTCGGGCTGTTCGCGTTCGATGAGCTCGCCCGCGACGACCGCGGTCGAGTCGAGGACGACGGACGCGTCCTGCTGTTCGAAGCAGTACACGAGCGGGCCGCGTTCGATCGCGATACAGCCGCGGACCGAGTCGATCCGCTCATCCGGTGTCGTACGGCGAGCTGCGACCGGCAGCTCCAGTACGACCTCGTCGCCCACCGACCACACGCGGCGCAGCGGTCCTTCGTGCCCGTTGACCGTCAGCCGATGACTGTCCGCCCAGGCCGGGATCCGCAACCCGAGCGTCCACGGCGTGTCGGGCGCGGCGGTGATCCGCACCCGCACGGTGCCGTGCCACGGGTACTCGGTCTCCACGTCGAACCCGATGTCACCCACTCGCACACTGGCCGGCGCGTAGAGGTGAAGCTGTACGCCATCGTCGTCCGCCGTGGCGACCAGCTGGTCCAACGACGACAGTGTGCGCATCACGTTCGGCGGGCAGCACGCCGTACCGAACCAGGGCTGCCGTCCACCGACTGCGGACCGCTGGTCGTCGGCAAGCGCGTTGTTGCGCACCTTCAACGTGTTCACGTAGAAGAAGCGATCGCCCTCGAGCGAGACGCCGGAGATCACCGCGTTGTAGAGCGTCCGCTCGATCAGGTCGGCGTACTTGCTCTCACCGGTCGCGAGCAGCAGCCGCCAGCTCCACTGCACGCTGGCGATCGCGGCACAGGTCTCGCAGTACGCGGCGTCCGGCGGCAGCTCGTACGGGTCGCCGAACGCCTCGCCGTACCAGCGGGAGCCGACACCGCCGGTGAGGTACGTCTGGCTCTCGACCATCGTCGACCAGGTCGCCTGCAGCGCGTCGAGCAACTCGGCATCATTGGTCTCGACAGCGACGTCGGTCGCGCCCGAGGCGAGGTACAGCGCCCGGACCGCGTGCCCGGCGAGCGTACGGACCTCCCGTACCGGAAGGTGGTCCTGGAAGTACGCCGGCCCGTGGTGACCCGGGGGAGTGAGCAGCCCGTGCCCGCGCGCCTCGACGAAGTACGACGCCAGTTCGAGGTACGCCGCAGTGCCGGTCTCGCGGTACAGGTCGACCAGCGCCATCTCGATCAGCGGGTGCCCGTCGACACCTTCCAGCCGGCCGGGCCCGAACGTCTTGCACAGGTGGTCCGCGAACCGGCAGGCGACGTCGAGCAGCGTGCGGTCCCCGGTCGCCCGCACCTGCGCGACAGCCGCCTGGAACAGGTGTCCGGCGCAGTAGAGCTCGTGGCCCTTCTCCAGGTCGCAGTACCGCTTGCCGTCGAGTGCGAGCCGCGTGTGGGTGTTCAGATACCCGTCGGGTTCCTGTGCGGAGGCGACCAGCGCGCTGGCGCTCGCCTGCCACTCGGCCAGCTCGGCCGAGGGCTCGCCGGACTGCTCCCAGGCGACTGCCTCCAGCCACTTGTAGACGTCGGTGTCCGCGAACAGCTTGCCGTCGAACCGGCCGGCGGAGCGGCGGAAGTTGCCGAGCGTTCCGACCTCCTCGAGCCGCTGCGCCGCGGCCGGAATGGTCGTCTCCCGGTTGATCTGCCGACGGTTCGACCAGAAGCCGCCGCTGAGTTCTGTACTGCCAAGGGGAAGTGGGCGCAAAGGCATGGGGGCAAGGTAACCATCGTCGCGGACGTCGGGGCAAGAGTTCGTGCAAACGATTGCGGCGGCGAAAATCACTGCCTGCAAACGATTGCAATTTTCCGGCGTCACGCCCTTGACATCGGCTCGTAACCTCCGTGACCATGAGGGCCGTCGTTCCATTCGGACTTGACTAGATATTCATTGACTGCGCAACTCAGCAGCCGCCCCCTGCCGAAAGCGAGGCATGGACGATGACCGAAACACCCCCTCCCACTGCACCCGGCTGGTCCCGGCGCGGATTCGTCGGTACCACCGCGGCCGCCATCGGTGTCGCGTCGCTCGGCATCACGCCGGCCGCCCAGGCCGCTCGGGCCGGAGCAGCCACCGCGAACGACGACCAGCTGCCCGCCTTCCCCGGCGCCGAGGGCGCCGGCAAGTGGTCCAAGGGTGGCCGTGGTGGCTCCGTGTACGAGGTGACCACCCTGGCCGATTCCGGACCTGGATCGCTGCGCGACGCGGTCTCCGGCTCCGACCGGACGATCGTGTTCCGGGTCTCCGGCACGATCCAGCTGGCGTCCGGGCTGAAGATCCTCGGCAGCAACCTGACGATCGCCGGACAGACCGCGCCTGGTGGCGGGATCTGCGTGGCGGGCTACGGCACCAACGTCGCGGGCGGTGCCCACGACATCGTGCTCCGCTACCTGCGCTTCCGGCTCGGTGACGAGAACGAGATCGCGGACGACGCGTTCAACACCAACGTGCCCGGCTCGGTGAGCCCGGAGATCCGGAACCTGATCATCGACCACTGCTCGTTCAGCTGGGCGGTCGACGAGTGCCTCTCGCCGTACGGCAACTTCGACGTCACCATCCAGTGGTGCATCGTCTCCGAGGGCCTGGCGCTGTCCGCGCACCCGAAGAACCGGCACGGGTACGGCGGGATCTGGGGTGGTGAGCGCAACACGTACCACCACAACCTGATCGCGCACGAGGGCGGCCGGCAGCCACGGTTCGGCTACACCGAGGGCATCACCCTCGAGGTCGACCACTACAACAACGTGGTGTACGACCACGGCTACACCTCGGTGTACGGCGGCGAGTGGGCCAACGGCATCAACATCATGAACAACTTCTACAAGCCGGGCCCGACCACGCTGGACGAGGTCGCACCGGTGATCGTGAGCGCGAACCGCGGCGGCCAGTGGTACATCGCCGGCAACCAGGTCGACGGCCACCCGGACGTCACCGCGCACAACCGCAAGGGCATCCGCTACCCGATCGGCGGCATCGTCGAGCTGTCGCAGCCGCAGCCGATCCCCGGCCGTGGCGAGATCCAGGCCGCGAACAAGGCGTACGAGGCCGTGCTGGCGAACGCCGGCGCGATCCTGCCGAAGCGGGACGCGGCCGACGCCCGGGTGATCGCGGAGGTCCGCAACGGCACCGGCCGGCTGATCAACTCGCAGAAGGAGGTCGGCGGCTACCCGGAGCTGGTGCAGACCGAGGCGCCGGTCGACTCCGACCACGACGGCATCCCGGACTGGTGGGAGAAGGCCAACGGCCTCGACCCCAACGACCCGTCGGACGCGCAGAAGATCGCCCCGAACGGCTACACCTACCTGGAGAACTACCTGAACTCGCTGGTCCCGGACCAGGTCGGCAACCCGACCGTACGGATCACCAGCCCGGCGTACGACCAGACGATCCCGGGGCGCACCGCGCCGACCGTGACGATCAAGGCGGATGCCGCGGCGGCGAAGGGCGGCCAGCTCGCCAAGGTGGAGTTCTTCGTCGGTGACCAGATCGTTGGCACGGCCGACAAGGCGCCGTACCAGGTGCAGTGGAAGAACGTTGCCGACGGCTCCTACTGGCTGACCGCGCGAGCCACGGACAAGAACGGCACGGCGACCCAGTCGAGCTCGACGCAGGTGCACGTCAACCGGCAGACCGGGACCGGGAGCTGGACGTCGGCCTCGGTCGGCAAACCGCCGCTGCCGGGCTCCGGCAACCTGGAGAACAACGTCCTGACGATCAAGGGCTCGGGCCGGATCTACGGGCGGACGAGCAACTTCCACTACGTCTACCGCAAGCTCCAGGTCGGCGGCGCCGGCGCGGTCTCGCAGGTCACGGCGCGGCTGGACAAGCTCAGCAAGATCGCGAACGGGCTGACCGCGGGCCTGATGATCCGCGACTCCCTGGACCCGGCGGCACCGTTCATGTACGGCGGTCTCGGGTTCGGCGTCGCGGGCGGCTACGGCACCGTGAACGACAACGCGAGCGCCGCGCCGACCGCCACCGACGACGGCGGCATGAAGGCGCAGGCGATCCGGATCCAGACCGACGGCACGGTGCCGAGTGTCGGACCCTGGCCCTGGGACGACAGCTACCTGGACCCGACGAAGGTGTACTGGCTGCGGCTGCTCCGGCGCGAGCGCCCGCAGTTCCGCGACGTCGAGTTCGAGGCCTTCATCTCCACGGATCAGGTCAAGTGGGACCGCTTCGGCTACGAGAAGCTCGTGATGCCGAGCCGGACCTTCTACATCGGTTTCGCCATCGACGGCGGCCGGGTCGACAACGGCCTGGTCGACTACGGGACGGCGCAGTTCAGCAACATCACGCTCGAGCAGCAGTGAGGTAATCGCCATGTCGCAAATGTCTGAACGCATGATCAACCGGCGCCGGCTGCTGCAGGGCGGCCTCGGACTGCTGGCGGTCTCCACAGTCGGAGGATGCGGGTTCTTCGACACCAAACCGGCCGGTTCCGGAGCGCAGGCCGCCGCGGCCGGCGAGAAGGAGTCGCCGATGCTGAAGGCCCTGGTGGACAAGGGATCCCTGCCCGCGCTGGCAGATCGGATCCCGAAGAACCCGGTGGTGATCAAGCCGCTCGAGGGAAAGACGCAGTACGGAGGTACCTGGCGGTCGGCGATGCTGACCCAGGAGGACACCCAGTGGCTGTGGTACGCGATGAACTACGAGCCGCTGGTGCGCTGGAAGCCGGACAAGACCGGCAAGCCCGGGTACGACGAGATGGAGTCGAACACGGCCGAGTTCACGGTCGATGCCGACAGCAAGGTGTTCACGTTCAAGCTGCGCGAGGGCCTGAAGTGGTCGGACGGGAAGCCGTGCACCGCCGACGACATGGTGTTCACCATCCTCGAGGTGCAGTGTGACGAGGGTCTGCACCCGGACGGCATCTACGACGCGTTCCTGTCGCCGGACACCAACAAGATCGCGAAGGTCGAGAAGGTCGACGACCGCACGGTGACGATCACCTACACGGCGCCGCAGCCGTCGCTGCTCGGGCAGGTCGCGGACGGCATCTTCCTGCGCGAGGGCGCGTACGGGATGCTGCTGCCGAAGCACTACTTCCAGCAGTTCCACCTGAAGTACAACAAGTTTGCGAACGCGCTGGCGAAGAAGGCCGGCGTCGGCAGCTGGGTGGACCTGTTCGCGCAGAAGCAGAACCCGTGGACCAACCCGGAGCAGCCGACACTGGCGGCCTGGAAGGTGCAGACCCCGCTCGGCA
>DASSDE010001205.1:0-2532 GCA_035697365.1 Kribbella sp.
CTGAGCCGGTCGAGCCTCTACAACGCGTTCGGCGGCAAGGACGAGCTGTACGCGGCGGCCGCCCGGCGGTACCTGGAGCACCGGTCCCGGCCGATGTTCGACCAGCTCGCCGCGGACGGCCGGGGGCTTGCGGCCGTCCGGACGTTCTTTGACAGACTGCTGCGGATGCGGCTGTCCGGTGAGTACGCCGGCTGGGGCTGCATGATGTCGAACGCGAACGCCGAGACCCCGCCGGACTCCGTTCGAGCGGTGCTGTCCGAGCATCACGCGGTCTTGCGGAATTCGCTGGCGGCTGCGCTGAAGGTTGCTCAGGGCAACGGGGAGTTGCGTGGTGGGGTCGAGGTAGAGGCTGCCGCGGAGCTGTTGACGTTGCTGGCGTACGCGATCAACCTGCGCTCGCGCTCCGGGGCGACCCGAGCACAGCTCAAGGCTGCAGTGACCGCGGCGATGGCCGGGCTTGCCGCCTAGCTGGTCCAGACGCGCGGGTCGGGGCCCTTGGGGACGATGCCGGTCGGGTTGATGTTGTCGTGCGTCACGTAGTAGTGCCGCTTGATCTGGTCGAAGTCGACGGTCTCGCCGAAGCCGGGCAGCTGGTACAGGCGGCGCGCGTACGCCCACAGGTTCGGGAACTCGGTCAGCTTCTGCCGGTTGCACTTGAAGTGGCCGTGGTACACCGCGTCGAAGCGGACGAGCGTGGTGAACAGCCGGATGTCCACCTCGCGGAGACTGTCGCCGAGCAGGTACGTACGGTCCCGCAGCCGCTCCTCGAGCACGTCGAGACGCGCGAACAGGACGTCGTACGCCGCCTCGTACGCCTCCTGGCTGGTCGCGAAGCCACAGCGGTAGACGCCGTTGTTGACGTCCTGGTAGATCTCCTCGATCAGCTGATCCATCTCTGCCTTGAGAGCACTGTCGCCCGGGATCAGCTGCGGCGCGTCCGTACGGTGGAAGTCGGTCCACTCCGTGGAGAGATCGAGTGTGATCTGCGGGTAGTCGTTCGTGACGACGTCGCCGGACAACGTGTCGACGATCGCGGGCACCGTCACGCGGCCGTCGTACGACGGATCGGTGCGCAGGTACGCCTCGGAGAGGAACGCGATGCCCAGCACCGGGTCGCGACCGTCCGGGTCGAGGGTGAACCGCCAGCCGCGTTCGTCGCGGACCGGGTCGACGATCGCGAGGCTGATCGCATCCTCCAGGCCGAGCAGCCGGCGGACGATCACCGAGCGGTGCGCCCACGGGCACGCGAGGCTGACCACGAGCCGGTACCTGCCGGGCTCGACCGGCCAGCGGCCCTGGTCGTCCGGACCCTCGCCGGGCGCGGACGTCGACTCCCGGCTGATCCGGCCGGTGAATCTGTTGCCCTGCCGCTTCCACTCACCGGTCGACGACGTCTCCTGTACGAACTGTGCCGGGGTCATAGCGTTAAAACTACCCCTGCTGGCAATTGCCTGAGGGTGTGCACGGTCACTGGCCGTTAGGTCCCGCCGGACGTTACAGTCGAGCTGACAAGGTGATTCGGGACAGTGTCGTCGCGGACGCCTGCGCGGTACGACACGCCGCGGCCCGCGTTCCCCGGCAACCGGTTTGCCGGGCAGAGTCCCAGGGATACTTGACCTCATGGCCCGCCCACGGAACAACCCCGGCGATCTCGCCGAGCTCCCCACCGAGCTCCGCACCGATCGCCCGAAGGGTGAGCAGATCCGGGAGATTCTGGAGACCCTCACCCGCTCGCTGGCCGTCGGCACCGTGCTGCCGTCCGAGCGCGTCCTCGCCGAACGCTTCGGTGTGGCCCGGATGACCGTCCGGCAGGAAGTCGACCGCGTCGTGGCCGAGGGCCTGGCCAACCGGCGCCCCGGCGGCGGCACCTTCGTCGCCGAGCCGCGCCCGTCCCGGATGCTCGCCTCGTCGTTCACCCAGGACATGGTGAACCGTGGCATCCAGCCCGGCGCCAAGGTCATCGAGCACCGCGTCGGTGCCGCCGACGAGCACCTCGCCCGCGAGCTCGAGGAGCCGATCGGTACGCCGGTCCTGCACCTGGTCCGGCTGCGGACCGCCGACGGCGACCCGATGGCGATCGAGCGCACCACTCTCTCCCTGCAGCGCTACCCGCGCCTGGACGAGATCGACTTCGCCGAGAAGTCGCTCTACGCCGAGCTCTCCACCCGGTACGGCGTCACGCTCGGCATGGTCTCCGCCTCCATCGTCGCCGCCCCACCCGAACCGGCCGACGCGGAGCTCCTCGAGATCGACAGCACCACCCCCTGCCTGATCATCACCTCGGCGCCCCGCACCGCCACCGACCAGGTCATCGAGTTCGGCATCTCCATCTACCGCTCCGACCGCTACGACATCACCGTCGCCTACCGCGCCACCTGAGACACGCCCTAGACGTTCAGGCTGCGGAGGACGTTGGGGGGTTGGCCTCGGTCTGTGAGGCGGGTTACTACTTCTACTGTGAGGGCCTGCAGGAGTAGGGCGCCGATCATGGTGGAGGTCGGGCCGGTGGGTTCGGGCGTACCGGGGACGGTG
>DASSDE010001206.1:0-7633 GCA_035697365.1 Kribbella sp.
CGTCGGACACGTACTCGGAGCGGTGGTTGCGGATCACGGTGAACAGGTCGCGGACCGCCTCGGCGTCCTCCTTCGGCACGCCCTGCCCGAGCATCTCGGCGACATGGACCTCCGGGTCCAGGTCGACGTACGTGATCGGACGACCGGTGGCGGCGGTCAGTTCAGCGGCGATCTCGGGCATCGTCAACGTACGTGGACCGGAGACCTCCAGCACCTGGCCGACGTACGACTCGTCGAGCAGCGCCGTCGTCATCACGTCGCCGACGTCGTTCGTGTCGATCCACGCCTCCGCACCACTGCCGGCGGACAGCCGGATCTCCCCTGCGAGCACGTGGTACTGCAGGAAGTCCTCGCTGAACCCCTGAGCGAACCAAGCCGGCTGGACGATCGTCCAGTCCAGCCCACTCGCGGTCACCACACTCTCCAGCTCGAGCTGCCCGTCGTACACGGCGAAGTCGCGCCCCGGGCTGCCGACGCCGCGACCCGACAGCAGTACGACACGACGCAACCCGTCGGCCTGTTGGATGAATCGACCCGCCTGCGCGAGCCCGGTCGGCCCCACCGGTGGTGCGAGGTATGCCGTCTCGGCCCCGCGGAGCGTGTCCGCCCAGGTGCTCTCGTCGTACCAGTCGAACCGCCGCTCACTGGAGCGGGAGGCCAGCCGGTACGGGACGTTGCGGGCCTCGAGTTGGGCTGCGACGCGCCGGCCGGTCTTGCCTTTGCCGCTGAGGATCAGAATCGGTGTCATGGCTCCAGTCCACCGGGTGCGAGTGAGACAAACCATGGCTGTATGCCGCAGATAGATGTTCAGAACGCTCAAAGCTGACATAAGCTCACTCCATGGACGTTCTCGACGAACTGCTCACCGGGACCCGCGCGCAGGACGGCGTCTTCAACATGACGATCCTGGATCTGCCCTGGGCGCTGGAGATCCGCGACGAGGCGCCGCTCGCTCTGGCCACGCTGGTGCGCGGTTCCGGCTGGCTGACCCGCGCGGGGATCGAGCCGCAGCGGATGGAGCAGGGCGACGTCGCGATCGTCACCGGCCCGGAGCCGTACATCGTCGGCGACACGCAGCAAACCGCACCGGTGTTGCGGATCCACCCCGGCGGCATCTGCGAACGGTTGCCTGGGGCACCGATCGACTACTCGGCACAGCTCGGCGTCCGGACGTACGGTGGCCGGAAGACCGGCGAGGTAATGGTTGCCAGTGGCACCTACCAGGTGGCCGGCGATGTCAGCCGGCGACTGGTCACCGCACTCCCGTCGGTGCTCGTTGTGCCCGCGGCCGAGGTCGCCGGAGCGGTGATGGACATGATCACCAGCGAGATCCAGCGGGACGTACCTGGGCAGCAGACCGTGCTCGACCGGTGGCTCGACCTCGCGCTGATCACCACACTGCGCGCCTGGTTCGCCCGGCCGGAGTCGCACGCACCGGGGTGGTACCAGGCGCAGACCGATCCCGTCGCCGGGACTGCGCTGCGCCTGCTGCACGAGGATCCGGCGTACCCGTGGAACGTCACGGAGCTTGCGGACCGGG
Organism: Kribbella sp.; assembly: GCA_035697365.1. Lineage (GTDB taxonomy): Bacteria > Actinomycetota > Actinomycetes > Propionibacteriales > Kribbellaceae > Kribbella. The sequence goes on from DASSDE010001206.1 coordinate 1,541, forward strand.
CCGGGGTCTCGCGCGCTTCGCTGGCCCGCCGGTTCACGGCTGTCGTCGGCGAGGCACCGATGAGCTACCTGACCGGATGGCGGATCACGCTCGCCGCCGACCAGCTGCGGTCGACCCGCGACACGGTCGAGACGATCGCCCGCCGGGTCGGCTATGCGAACGCCTTCGCGTTGAGCGTTGCCTTCAAGCGCGTCCGCGGAATCACCCCCACCGCCCACCGCCGAGCTGCTTGAAAGTCTCAACGTAAATGTTCAACGATACGATTGAGGCTCATGGGCCATCAGGAGATCCCGCTCGCGCTCGACGAACTGCGGCAGCTCAGCCTGTGGACGGCGGACTGCGCCGAGCAGGCGCTGCCGATCTTCGAGGCGGCGGCGCCGGGTGATCGACGCGCTCGGCACGCGATCGAGGTCGTGCGCGAGTTCGGTGCCGGAGGCAAGCGAACCAAGGCGATCCGAACCGCCGCCTGGGCGGCACTGAAGGCCGCCGGTGAGCTGACCGACCCGGCGGCCGAGGCGGCTGCGCGAGCCGCGGTCGGTACGGCGGGCTCGGCGTACTTGCATCCGTTCGCGGCAGCCATGCAGGTGAAGCACATCGTCGGCTCGGCGCAGTACGCGGCGTACGCGCATGAACTCTCGACCGGCGATCCAGCGGCCGCCGAGGCGGTGATTCGCTGGGCGATCGACCGTGTCCCGGAGGTGGTCCGGGACGTGATCGCGCGCTATCCCGACGGGACACCCGGCCGCAGCCGGCTGGGCGAGTTGCACCGGCAGCTGGAGGCAGAGCTCAGGCGACCGTTGACTTCATGAACGCGAGCGCCTGCGGCCAGGCCAGCCGGTACGCGTCCGCGTTGACGTCCTTGCCGCGCCGCGACTTGTCGGAGAACCCGTGGTCCGCGCCCGGGAAGTACTGGGCGAAGGTCGCACCGGCGGTCCGCGACTGCAGCACGGTCTGCAGCGTCTCGAAGTCAGCATTCGGTACGGCGGTGTCGGCACTCGGGTAGCTCACCAGCACCGGCGCCGTGATCTCGGCCGCATCGGCGATCGCGTCGTACGTGTGATGCGGCGGCCGGTTCGACGGAACCGTCGGATGGAACGCGACGACGTTCGCCACCCGCTGGTCGCGCGCCCCGAGCAGGAACGCGAACCGCCCACCCAGGCACCACCCGATGACGCCGACCTTGTCGCACCCGAGCTCGTCGAACAGATAGTCCAGCAAGGCGCCCTGCTCCGCGAGCGCGGCATCGTCGTCCATCTGCGTCAGCATCGCGCTGAGCTCTGCACGCGTCGCGTTGTCGGTACTGCGGCCCTTGAACGGATCCCACGACAGCGCGGTGATCCCTTCGCCGGCCAGCTCGTCGGCCCACTCCCGGATCTGCTCGCCGATGCCGGTGATCATCGGCAGCATCAACATGCCGGCCCGCCCGACCTGCGCCAGATAAGCGTCCTGCTCCCCCACCGTCACCGTTACGCCCATGAGCCTGATCTTAGGTCAGCTGACACCGACCGTTTGGTGGTCCACCTCGATGACGCCGACGATGCGCTCCAGGTCGCGCCCGTACGGCTGCCCGATGTACTTGTGGGCGATCTGGTCGACGAGCGCCCAGCCTTCGTCGCCGTCGATCCAGTCGACGACACGGCCACGAACGATGACCGGCTCATACGGGTTGTCGACCGGCGCAAGCGAGAGCGCGACGCGAGGGTCGCGACGGAGGTTGCGGGCCTTCTGCGAGTCCGGGCCGGTCAGGAAGATGATCTTGTCGTCGAGCATGCTCACCCAGAGCGGGATCGAGTGCGGCGAGCCGTCCGGCAGAACGGTGGCCAGGTGGGCGATCGACGTGCTCTCGACAGCAGCGCGTACGTCGGGCTTCAGCATGGCAGGCTCCTTCAGCGAACGATTTCGTAGTGGAGGTGGGTGACGCCGGGGGCCGGTACGGCCTCCAGAAGATTCAAACGGATGTGCTCGGGCAACTCCTGGAAGAACGGGCGGCCACCACCAAGCAGGATCGGGACCTGGTGCAGGATCAGCTCGTCGACCAGTCCGGCCCGGAGCGCTGCGGTGACAGCGCCGCCGCCCATCAGCCCGACGTCCTTCCCGCCGGCCAGCTCACGTGCGGCGGCGACCGCGTCCTCGATGGTGTTGGCGAGGGTCTGCCGCTCGCTGACCTCAGCCACGGGCCCGTGACTCAGCACGACCAGCGGCGCCTTCGGATGCGGGCTGTTGCCGCCGAAGTGGCCGGAGTCGTTGTACGTCTTGTGGCCCGCGATCACCGCGCCGACCCGAGCGGCCTCGGCGTCGAAGACCCGGGCGCTCGGCGCGCTGAGCTTGAACCCGTCGAACACCTGGCTCGGTGTGTCCCCGTCGAAGTACCAGTCGAACAGCATCGGCGCGTCGCCGAGCCCGTGGTCCGGACCGGAGTCGCGGCCCGTGATGTAGCCGTCGACCGAGACCGCGAGGGCGCAGATCACCTTGCTCATCGTGCTCACCTTCCGTTTGGAGTTCCTTGAAGGAACGCTAACATGCTGAAGTTCCCTGAGGGAACCCCAACGGCTAGACTGATTCCATGCAGCGCACAGATTTCGGTGAGATGGCGTGCTCGATCGCGCGCACGCTGGACGTGATCGGCGAGCCTTGGTCGCCGTTGATCCTGCGCGACATCTGGGTCGGGCTCGCGCGGTTCGAGCAGCTCCAGGCGGACCTCGGGATCTCCCGCAAGGTCCTCACCGAGCGGCTGAACCACCTGGTCGACCGCGGCGTGATCGAGCGCCGGCCGTACGACCAGCGCCCGCGGTACGAGTACGTCCTGACCGAGCGTGGCCGCGAACTGGTCGACGTGCTGATGGTGATGGTTGCCTGGGGCGACAAGTGGCTGGCCGGCGAGGCGGGCCCGCCGGTCCTGTACCGGCACCACGCCTGCGGCGAGATCAGCCACGTCGACCTGGTCTGCGCCCACTGCGGCAAGCCAATGCACGCCGACGACGTCGAGGTACTCCCCGGGCCAGGCGCGGCTCAATCGCAGTAGGCGCGATAGATCTTGAGGTTGCTGTCTACGCGGGCGATTCGGTTGAAGCCCCAGGTGTCGACGCCCGGGCGGTCGACCTCGTTCACGACCCGGGCGGACAGGTCGCGGAGACCACGGGCGAGCAGCGCGAACTCGAGATGATCCGCATCGAGATCGTGGGCCCCGTACTCGTCGAGGAACTCCACGAGCGGCTCGCCGTCAGCGGCCACCCACAGGTCGTACTCGCGGGGCCCGATCACGGCGTTCTCCCAGTCGAGGATGGCCGCGACCTCACCGTGCTCGCCGATGAGGACGTTCAGCCCATGGAAGTCGGTGTGGCAGACGACCTCCCGTACCGGCTTCAGCCGCGCCCGTACGTCGTCGAGCCGCGCGATTGCCGCCCTCACTACGTCGGCTCGCTCAGCGATCCACGGGTGCTGCAGGTACTCGTACAGCTTCTGGATGTGCGGTTCGCTGACATCCGAGGGCGGCAGCGATACCTTGCGCGGCGCCTCGTGCACCTGCCGCAATGCGCGCGCCACCACTTGCCAGTCGTCCCAGGTCGCCGTACGCCCTTCTACATAAGGGAAAACGGCGTACGCGCGGGACCCACTCAGCGCGGACAACGCGCCGTATACAGTCCGTACCGGCTCCACGACGGGCAGGCCGAGGGCGTGCAACTCCCCCAGTTGCTCCAACCCGATCGGCCGCTCGCCTTCCTTCCACCGCTTCACGAACCACCGGCGGTCCGCCACCCATCCCTCAGTGGCGAATCCGCCGGCGTGCGGTACCAGTTCGGTGACAGTCAGCCCGTAGTCGCGTTGTAGATCCACCCTGGCATCAGATCATTTCTGAGCCGCGCCATCAGATCATTTCTGGGCCGCGAGCATCCGGAGGACGGCGGCGTTCACCAGGATCAGGATCAGCACGGAGAAGATCAGCAGCGCCACCTGCGCCGGGAGCAGGGCGATGCCGAGCCCGATCAACAGCACCGGGATCGCGAGCCCGGCGTACGCGATCAAGAAGAGCGCGGCCAGGACCTCACCGCGCGACGACGGGTCGGCGAGAGAGGCTGCGGTGGCGACCGCGCCGCGGAAGACCAGACCCACGCCAGCACCCGCGACGACGCCGCCGACAACGAAGAGCCCGAGATTCGGGATCAGCCCGCCGACCGCGACACCGACCAGGCCGACCGTCATCGCCGCCAGACCGAGCCGCAGCTGACGCGGCCGGGACATCCGGACGAACACAGCCTGGCTGCCCGCCCCCGCGGCGAAGACCGCGAACGTCACAACACCGGCGAGCAGCCGCGAAGTGTGGTGCAGTACGCCGGCCAGGAAAGTCGGCGCCAGCGAGGTGAACAGACCGAAGATCGCGAACGCCGCGAAGGCCCCGATCGCTGACGCGAAGAACAGCGGACGGGCCGCCGACGGGAGCGCGACCCGCTGCGGCCGGTACGCTGGACGCTCCTCCAACCGCTCCACGGTCTCCGGCACCAGCGCGATGCCGAGCGCACTGATCAGCAGCAGGACCAGGAAGATCTCGTACGGACGTTGCAGCGGCGCATCGACGTACTGCGCGAGCAATCCACCCACGAGCGGACCGAACGCCAGGCCGCCGAGGTTCACCATGCTGGAGATCAGCGCGGACCGGCTCGGGTCCTCGCCCGGGCGCGCGATCTGCCGCAGCTCGGACAGGTGCGCGGTGGCGGTCGCGGTCAGGACGCCGACCCCGACACCACAGATGAACCGGGCGACCAGCAGCCCCGGGACGGCCGGCCAGATCAGGAAGATCGCCGCCGACAGGGTCTCCGCGAGGACCGCGAGCAGCGCGACCCGGCGACGCCCGAGCCAGTCGCTGACGTGACCGGCCAGGTACAGCGAGGCCATCACGCCGACCGCGTAGCTGGCGAAGATCACCGTGATCATGAACGTCGGGAAGCCGTCACGCTGCTGGTAGAGCGCATAGAGCGGAGTCGGGATCGTCGAGAAGGCCATCGTGGTCAGGAAGGCCGCCGCGATCACCCAGAATCCGGGAGCGTGCGCGAACCGGATCCGGACGCCGGTCCGCGAAGAGGTCATGGTGGACATGGTTCCAGCGTGCCGCGACGGATCTATCGAGTCCAACGAAAGTTCTTGCATGCTCTTATCGGCATCCTCGATAATTCGAGCTATGGACAGCCGCCAACTGGAGTACTTCGTCGCGGTCGCCGAGGAGTTGAGCTTCACCCGCGCGGCGCAGCGACTCTTCACGGTCCAGTCCACGGTGTCGGCCGGCGTCCGCGCGCTCGAGACCGATCTGAAGACGACCCTCTTCGACCGGTCGACCCGGCGGGTCGTGTTGTCGGCCGCCGGACAGGCGCTACTGCCCGAGGCGAAGGCGGCACTCGAGGCGCTGGACCGCGCGCGAGCCGTGGTCGAGGAGGCGTCGTCCGGACTTCGCGGCAACGTCCGGATCGGGACGCTGGCCCGGCTCACCCTGGTGAACCTGGCCGACCTGCTGGGCACCTTCCACCACAAGTACCCGCTGGTGGAAGTACACGTCGCCACCTCGCCGACCGGATCCACCGGCCTCGCCGACGACGTACGTCATGGCCGGCTCGATCTCGCCCTGCTCGGTCTGCCCCGGTCCGAGCTTCCCGGGCTCGACGTTCACGACCTCGCGACCATGCCGTTCGTGGCGCTGGTGCCGTCGACGCACCGGCTGGCCGGACGGGACGCCGTACGGCTCGACGATCTGGTCGACGAGCGCTTCATCGACATGCCGCCCGGCTTCGGGAACCGCCGGCAGATCGACCGGGCCTTCGACGCGCTCGGCCGGCCGCGGCGGATCCAGGTCGAGGTACCGGAGCTGACCGCGATCCCGGACTACGTCGGCGCCGGGCTCGGCGTCGCGGTGGTCCCCGACGTCCAGCTCGCCGCCGAGCCGGGGGTCGTCAAGCTCGCGCTCACCGGCAGCGATCTGACCTGGACGCTGTCGGTCGTCATCGCGGGCGGCCGGCGATCGAGCCGGGCGACCACCGCCCTGCTCGACCTCATCACCGACTCGGCCGGCCCTGATGGCCGATACTTCTGACCTGCGCCTTCGTTCAC
>DASSDE010001207.1:0-2999 GCA_035697365.1 Kribbella sp.
CCGGAGCTCGGCGAGCCGTGGCAGCCGCTCAAGCTGTACTACCACCACACGTTCCACTACGAGCGGATGAAGGCGCTGCACGACGCGATGATCGCGCGCGGGCTGGAGTCGCCGTACGCCGAGCGTCTGAAGGACTGGAAACCGGACCCGGAGAACGAGCGCCGCATCACCACCCGGGTGGAGTGCGCGCAGTACTTCGAGACGCGGGACCGGGCGCTGCTCGCGCACGCGACGCAGATCGACCCGGACGGGTCCTGGTTCGCCGTCCCGCTCGAGGTGCACCAGGCGGCCTGGCCGACCGAGGACTACGAGCTGGCGCGGAGTCTGGTCGAGTCGGAGCTGCCCGAGAACGACCTGTTCGCGGGGCTGCGCTGACGGGCGGCCCGGACAATGAGAGAATGGTGGCGTGACAGCGATGATCTCCCTTCAGGCGGCCGAGATCGACCCGAACGTGGTGAAGCCGGGCTGGATCGCGCTGCTCATCGTGCTCGCGCTCGGTGCCGCCACAGTGCTTCTGTGGTTCAGCATGCGCAAACAGCTGAAGCGGATCGACGTGGATCGCGATGGTGCGGACGCCCCAGCACCGTCCGGCGACCCAGCGAGTCCGGACGGCTCGCGCTCCCCGGCTGGCGATGCAGCGCCGACGACTTCGGAGCAGACCCCGACGCCGAGTGACGCGAAACAACACTCTCAGCACTGAGTAGATCTCGGTCCGGTTACCGATTCCTGGGAGCCCGGTCACGAGATGGTGTCGGACTGGGCAGCCCACCTCCGGCTGACCCTATAGTGAGCCGCGTGCTGAATGGAGCCCAGGACCGGTTCGTCCGGTGACCGCGACCCGCGCCGCCCGGCATCGCATGCCCGGACGTCTGGTCGCGGGTGGGGTGGGTGCTGTCCTGGTCGCGTCCGTGGCGCTCGTGATCGCGCTGTACGCCGCCGACAGCGAGCCGCACAACAGCGGCGGGATCGGTGGCCCGGGCGATTTCGTGGCCTGGCTGCTGCCACTGCTCCGGCTGGTCGCCACGATGGCAACGGTCGGATGCGCGGGCGCGCTGCTCGCGGCGGTCGTCCTGCTGCGGCTCGAGGGCGGACCGCTCGGCGTACAGGGCCGGCGCGCGGTCCGGGACGCGAGCAACGCGGCGGTCATCTGGGCGGTCTGCGCGTTCGCCGGTGCGATTGTGACGGCGGCGCTGCTGCTCAACACGCCCGTACGGTTGTTGCGGCTGCGGATCGACGACGCACTCGGAGTCCCCGAGGTGAAGGCGCTGCTGATCACGGGCATCCTCGTTCTCGCGCTGGCGATCGGGATCCGCCGCGTCCAGACGTCGTCGGCCGCCGGGATCGGCGTACTGGTCGCGATCGCAGCGCTCGTCCCGACCGCGGTCACGGCGTACCCGAGGAACGAGTCGTACGTCATCCTCGCCGGCGCCGCCCTGGTGATCCACGTGATCGCGGCGACGACCTGGATCGGCGGGCTGGCCGGCCTCGTCCGGTACGGCCGCGCGAGCCGTTCCGGCCTCCCGATCGTGATGGAGCGCTACGGCCAGGTCGCGTACCTCTCCGCGATCGCCGTCCTGCTCAGCGGCCTGATCAGCGCAGCCGGCCGGCTGGCCGCGCGAGGCGGCGGCTGGGGCTCGATCGTCGACGAACTGACCCAGGACGCCTACGGCGCCCTCCTGATCGCGAAGGTCGCCATCTTCTTGGTCCTCGTCCTACTGGCCGCCCTCCACCGCTCCCACTCCCAAGGCGACCTCCTAACCTCCGGCCGCCCCTTCTGGCGCACAGTAGGCACAGAACTCCTAACCATGGCCCTAACCCTCGGCCTCTCAGTAGCCCTCTCCCAAACCATCTGAGTGGCTGCCCGGTTCATTTGGAACGAAACGTATGCAGGTAGAGTTACCTGTAGACGTATTGGATCGGAGGCAACCATGGAGGCACTGCGTCCCAAGGGTGCGCCCGACGCCGGTCTGTCGAAGAGTGCGCTTTACCGTGCGGCACGCGCGGGACAGTACGAACGGATCGCCCGTGGCATCTACCGGCCGGCCCGCGCTCCGGCTGCGGACTGGGACTGGATCGAGGCTGCCACCCGGCGCGCGGACGCGACGATCTGCCTCACCTCCGCGCTGGCGATCCACGATCTCACCGACACGATTCCGGATGCACTCGACGTCGCCATCCCTCGCGGCGCGCGGGTTCCGGCGACGCAGGCCGCGATCAACTGGCACCTGTTCGCAAAGGCGACCTTCGACCTCGGCCGGACGCAGATCCCGGTTCCCGGATCCGAGCTCCGGATCGGCATCTACTCTCCGGAGCGGTGCATCGTGGACGCCTTCCGCCTCCGCGGCGAGCTCGGGTACGACCTCGGCCGGGAGGCGCTGCGGGAGTGGCTTCGCCGCGGCGGGAAGCCGGCCCAGCTCGTGTCGTTGGCTGCCCGTCTTCCCCGAGCCAAGGGCCCGGTCCTGCAAGCACTGGAGCTGCTCGCGTGACCGACGGGGAGGCGGTGTTCCGGCAGATCCAGAACAAGGCGCGCTCGGACGGCGTAAAGGACGGCAGGCCGACGCCGACGGCTGAGTACCTGACGCGGCACGCGCTCGACTCGTTCCTGGACCGCCTGACCCGCACGGAGCACCGAGACGGTTTCGTCCTGAAGGGCGGCATCCTGCTCGCGACCTACGGCATCCGCCGTCCGACGAAGGATGTCGACGCCGAGGCGGTCAACGGCAGCCTGACAGTGGAGCGAATCGGCCGGGTGGTGCGTGACATCGCCGCGGTCGACGCGGCGGACGGAGTTCGCTTCGAGGTGGCGACCATCGGCCTGCGAGAGATTCGCGACGACGCCGAGTACCCCGGCCTGCGGATGCGGATCGACTGCTGGATCGGTCCACAGAAGGTCGTGGTCGCCTGGGACATCTCCACAGGCGATCCGATCGTTCCGCCTCCGCGTCCGGTGAAGGTCCGTCGGCTGCTCGGCGGAGAGATCGAGCTGCTCGGGTACGCAC
>DASSDE010001208.1:0-3046 GCA_035697365.1 Kribbella sp.
AAGGGCGGCATCGTGATCGCGGTGCAGCGTGAGCTCGGCGTACCGGTCAAGCTGGTCGGCCTCGGCGAGGGTCCGGACGACCTGGCGCCGTTCGACCCCGAACAGTTCGTCGACGCCCTGCTGGACTGATGTAGAAACTCCGGCACCGGCTCCGTCTCTGGGTAAAGGGTTCGACGACAAGGAGATGACATGACCAAGTTCATGCTGCTGATGACGATGGACGGCGGGAACACCGACGTACCGATGCTGGAGTGGGACAAGGCCGACATGGACGCCCACATGAAGCACCTGGGGGACTCGATCGAACGCCTGCGGCAGAGCGGCGAGCTGGTCGAGGTGAACGCGCTCACCTGGCCGAAGCACGCCAAGGTGGTGCGGGCGACCGGCGTCAGCGCGCCGGTGCTGACCGACGGTCCGTACGCCGAGTCCAAGGAGGTCCTGGCCGGGTACACGATGGTCGACGTCGTGTCGGAGGAGCGGGCGCTGGAGATCGCGGCGGAGCAGTCCTGCGCTCCCGGGCCGGGCGGCGTCCCGTTGGAGCAACCGATCGAGGTCCGCCGGGTGATGGACGGGGACGGCGATCTCCAGGACTTCTGACTACGAGCTGGAGGACCTGCTGCGGGAGCTGACCCCGCAGGTCCTCGGGGCCGTGGTGCGCTGGTCCGGTGACTTCGCAGCAGCCGAGGACGCCGTACAGGAGGCACTGCTCGCGGCTGCGACCACCTGGCCCCGGGACGGCCGACCGGACAATCCCAAGGGCTGGCTGATCCAGGCCGCCTCCCGGCGACTGATCGACGAGGTCCGGCAGCAGCAGGCCCGCCGGCGCCGTGAGGAACGCGCGGCGCTCCGCGAGGTGCCGCTCGAAGAGGTCGAGGAGTACGACGACACGCTCCGGCTGCTGTTCTTGTGCTGCCACCCGACGCTCACACCCGCTTCGGCGATCGCCCTGACGCTCCGGGCGGTCGGCGGACTCACCACGGCCGAGATCGCCACGGCGTACCTCGTACCCGAAGCGACGATGGCGCAGCGGATCAGCCGCACAAAGCAGAAGCTCAAGGGCGCCAGCTTCGAGCTGGACGCGGACGCCGACCGGCTGCGCAACGTGCTGCACGTGCTGTACCTGATGTTCAACGAGGGCTACACCAGTACGAGCGGGGCCGAACTGCACCGCAGCGACCTCTCCGGCGAGGCGATCCGTCTGGCGCGCGCCGTACACGCTCAACTGCCGGACGACGGGCAGGTCACCGGACTGCTCGCCCTGATGCTGCTGACCGACGCCCGGCGTACTGCACGCACCGGCCACGACGGAGAGCTCATCCCGCTGGCGGAGCAGGACCGGACGCTGTGGGACCGCGAGTACATCACCGAGGGAGTCGCGCTGGCGGTGCAGGCGTTCGACACGCCGCCGCTGGGGGAGTACCAGCTCCAGGCAGCGATCGCCGCCCTGCACGACGAGGTGGACCGCGCCGAGGACACCGACTGGCCGCAGATCCTCGCGCTCTACGGCCTGCTCGAGAACCTGTCCGGCAACCCGATGGTGAAGCTGAACCGCGCGATCGCGGCCGCCATGGTGGACGGCCCCGACGCCGGCCTGAAGCTGCTCGAGCCGCTGGACACCGAGCTGGCCGGTCACTACCGCCTGGACGCCACCCGCGGGCACCTGTACGAGATGCGCGGTGACCACGGGACCGCCGCCGAACACTTCCGTGCGGCGGCCCGCGGTACGACGAGCCTGCCGGAGCGCGACTACCTGCTGGGCAAGGCCGCCTCGATCAGTTAGTACGCCGATGCCCGCCCACAGGGGTGTCGAGGACGGCGTTGTCGGCTGCGGCGGACAGGTCGTTCCACCACAGGATCTCTCCGGCCGGAGTCTGCTCCTCCTCCTGTTCGACGGGGACTTCCGGCAGCTTGCCCAGCCGCTCCACCTGCTCCGCCAATGCGTCGAGCACCGAGCGCAGCTGGACGTGAGCGACCCGGGTGAACGTCCGGACGTACTCCAGCTCGGCCACCGGGGCATCGGTGGCCGGGATGTGCTTCACGGCGGACTCCACCGAGTCGTGCGCCTGCTTCAACGCCTCACGCTGCTGCGACCGCGCGTTCTCCACCAGGTCCTTCGCGTACTCCTCCGCCTCCGCCACCAGGTTGTCCGCGATCTGCTGGGCCTGGCTGAGCAACCCGACCGCGTGCGCGGTGATGTGCGCCCGCTGCTCCGCGTCCGTGGTGCTCTCGCGCAGCCGTTCGACCTCCGCACGCAGCGCGGACCGGTCCGCGTCGGCGTACTCGACCTGCTCCGACAGGTCGGCCAGGTACTCCGATACCTCTGCGGTGTCGTAGCCCTTCCGGCGGATGCTGAACAGTTGGTTCCGGATGGAGTACGGCGACTGCGCCGCTCTACGGGTGAACGGGTCTTGGCGCGTCACTGCTGACTCCCTGCCGAGGTCGTGGTCCCCAAGGACTCGGTGTGGATGGCCGTGGCCGGCACTCCGGCCGCGGTGAGCTCCGCGACGGTGTGCCGGACCATCGCGGGCGAACCGCACACCAGGGCGGCGCGGCCGGCCCACGGACCGTGGCCTGCGGCGACCGCGCCCACCTGGCCACGCTGACCGGGGTACGACGTGTCGTCCGACACCACTGGTGTGTAGCTGAACCAGGGCCTCTGGGTGAGGTTGCTGAGTTGCTTGTGCTCGTAGAGGTTCCAGGGCATCCGGGCTCCGTGGAACAGGTGCACCCGGGGCACCTGCTGGGTGGCCGCCCGCCGGTCGAGCTGCTCGAGCATCGCCCGGAACGGCGCCAGACCTGTACCGCCGGCGATCATCAGCACATCGCGGCCGGTGTCCTCCGGCAGCTTGAGCGACTCACCGACCGGCGCACCGATCCGGACCGCATCACCGCGCTTGAGGGAGCGAACCGCTGGACCGCTCACCTGACCGCCCGGGACCAGACCGATGTGCAGCTCGAAGGTACCGTCCTGGCGTGGTGCGTTCGCGGGGCTGAAGTAGCGCCAGCGCCGCGGCCGGTACGGGATCTCCATCGCCACCGACTGCCC
>DASSDE010001209.1:0-4959 GCA_035697365.1 Kribbella sp.
CGGGAGACGGTGCTCGACCTGTGTTGCGGGTACGGCAGGATCGCGGTTCCGCTGCGCCGGGCCGGGAAGGTCGTGCGCGGTCTGGACATCTCGCCGAACCTGCTCGAGGCCGGCCGCGCGAAGGCCGCCGAGGAGGGGCTCGCGATCGACTGGGCGATCGGCTCGATGACCGACCTGCCGTACAAGTGGGACTCGTTCGACGCGGTGATCTGCCTGTGGACCGCGTTCCACGAGCTGTTCGCCGAGGACGAGCAGATCTCGACGATCTGCGAGATCTCCCGTGTCCTGAAGCCGGGCGGCATCGCGATCATCGAGGGCCCGTACTGGGGTCCCGCGACCGCGGCCGAGATCGCCAACGGGATGCGCCAGGGACCGGAGCACCGGATCGTCACCACCGAGCACGACGACAACCGCAGCAGCGTGCACTTCATCCACGACGAGATCAGCTACGGCCGGCTCTGCGCGGCCGCCGGAATCGACGACTTCAAGGTCTACAAACGCGAGTGGGGCGGCCGTCGCCGGCTGATCCTGGAGATCCACGCACCCGCAAACTAAGAGCCTTGCCCCGCAAACTAGCTGACGTGTAAAAGAAGCAGATCCCCACTCCACACTGGGGATCTGCTCCTTTGTCCAGCGAGTCTAAAACCACTCCGGACGATTCCGGAAACGTCAGCTTTTTGCTTCCAGATTCAGCAAAAAACGCTTCGCGTCCAGCCCGCCGGCGTATCCGGTGAGCGCCCCGCTGGCGCCGATCACCCGATGGCAGGGCAGCACGACACACACCGGGTTCGCGCCCAGTGCGGTACCGACCGCGCGGGCCGCCTTAGGCTTGTCGATGCCAACGGCAACGGCGCCGTACGTCGTCGTACGGCCGTAGCTGGTGTGTTGCGGCAGGTCCTCCAGTACGAGCCGCTGGAACGGCGACGCCAGCACCAGATCGACGTCCAGGTCGAACGTTTGCCGCTGCCCGTCGAGGTACTCGTCGAGCTGCCGCCGTACGTCGTCCAGCGGTCGAGCCTGCCGGAGCACGCGTGGAGACACCGCCCGGGCAAGCCGGTTGGTCATCGTCTCCTCGTCGTCGAACGAGCTCGCGACGACCCGTCCGTGCGCGATCGCGAGCAGCATCGTGCCGATCGGGGTGTCGTGCAGCGTGTAGGCGACGTCGGCGTCCGGCAGGACGGGTGGTGTGAAATCAGCAGTGCCGAGCCGGGTCAGCCGGCTCTCGAGATCAGTCATCGTGTACTCCGAGTTTCGTACGCAGGGCTGCCAGCGCGTCGCTGACGAGCCGGCGCGACGCGGCGGGCGTGGTGTCCAGGGCGGCGGCCACGCCGTGGTGGTCCAGGTCGCCGACGTACTTCAGCGTGACCGCCAGGCGTTGCCGCTCCGGCAGTTCGTTCACCGCTCGCCAGAGATCCGGGTCCGGCCAGTCCGTGGCCTCCGGGCCGTGGACCGTGACCGGCGGCGCGTCCTCCAGTGGGCGCTGCGGTTTCCGTGCGCGGTGGACGTCGGTCGCGCACCGGGCGGTGATGGTGAGCAGCCAGCTGCGCAGGTTCTTCGCCGACTTCAGCGTCGGGTACGCGGCGTACGCCTTCTCCCAGGCGCGCTGCGCCACGTCGTCGCCGTCCTGCCCGGCCATCGCGCGCGCCAGCCTGGCGACGTCTCGCCAGTGCGCGTCGACCAGCGCCTGGAACGGCGGCAACCCGATAGTCATCACGCAAGTAGAACGCATCGGCGTTCCGGCGTGTGAGTCCGGATCACGAGATTGTCTAGTTAGCCGATAGACATTGATGCGAAGATAGCTGACATGACGACGACCCACCTCACCCGCCGTCGCGTCATCGATCTCTTGCGGACGGCGAGCGCGACCTGTCGGTAACGCGCTTCCCTGCCTCTTTCGGCGAAACCCCGCCGCACACCTCTCCTCCCCAAGGGAGTGACATGTCTGTACCTGCCTTGAACCGTCCTGCCCTGTCCGTGGTGCCCGACCGCTCCGAGGAGCGGATCGTGGACGCCGACGTCTACAAGTCCGTGTTCCGTCGCCACGCCGCCGGTGTCGTGGTGATCACCGCGGACGCCGGCCGCGGCCCGGCCGGCTTCACCGCGACCTCGCTGGTCTCGGTCAGCCTGCTGCCGCCGCTGGTCTCGTTCGCGATCGCCACCAGCGCGTCCAGTTGGCCGACCGTCAGTACGGCCGAAAGCCTGGTGATCAACTTCCTGTCCGCCGAGCAGCACCCGATCGCCGGTCGGTTCGCGACGAGCGGCATCGACCGCTTCGGCGAGCCGACCCGCTGGTCCCGGCTGGCCACCGGCGAACCCGTGCTCGACGAGGCGCCCAGCTTCCTGCGCGCGCAGGTCGAGCACCGCTTCGCCGTCGGCGACCACCGCCTGGTCGTCGCCCGCTTGGCCACCCACACCGAACGCCGTGAACACGAGCCGCTGCTCTACCACGATGGCACCTACGCGAAAGCACACCATGTCCAGTAAACGTCTCCTTCCCGTTCTCGCCCTGCTCGCCGTCGTCGCGGGCTGCGGCAGCAACGCCGCGGCCAACGGCTCGGCCAAGCTCTCGCTCGATGCCGCGCTGCCGACGACCGTTCCCGACGGGACCAAGATCGTCGTCGGGGACCCCGCCACCGAGGTCGCGCTGAAGCTGTCCGGCCAACTCGGCAAGGTGTCGAAGTTCGTCCAGTTCGCGAATCTCAGCGGCGGACCGCAGACCACCGAGGCGTTCCGGGCGCATGCGCTCGACCTCGGCTCGGTCGCCGAGATCCCGCCGATCCACGCGACCTGGACCGGCCTGCACGTGAAGATCGTCGCCTCGAAGTTCCGCAAGGATCCGTTGGCGCACCCGATCTACCAGCTCGGGGTCGCGCCGGGCGTCTCGGTGAAGACGCTGGGCGACCTGCGCGGCAAGAAGATCGCGTACAGCCCCGGCCAGGCGCAGGGCGCGCTGATCCTGAAGGTACTGAAGAAGGCAGGCCTGACCAAGGACGACGTCAAGCTGGTCGAGCTGCCGAGCACCGGCGACGTGTACTCGAATGCCCTGTCCGGCAAGCAGGTCGATGTCGCGCCGATCGGCGGCGTCCAGATCAAGCGCTACCTGACGAAGTACGGCAAGGACGGCGCGTCCGCGATCCCGCACGGCATCCGCGACGACGCCGGCCACCTGTACGTCGTCCAGGAGTCGCTGCAGGATCCGGGCAAGGCCGCCGCGATCCGGGCGTACGTCGGCGCCTGGGCCGTCGCGCAGGACTGGATCGACAAGCACCCCAAGGAATGGATCAAGGGGTACTACGTGGACAACCAGGGCCTGACCGAGGCCGACGGGCAGTGGCTCGTGGACAACGCCGGCCACCCGGACATCCCGGCGAACTGGAGTGACGCGATCCAGCGCCAGCAGGAGACGATCGACCTGCTCGCCAAGGAGACCGGAAACAAGGTCATCCAGGCGAAGGACCTGTACGACCTGCGCTTCCAGACGCTCGCTGCGGACGCGATCAAGGGAGGCGCCAAATGAGCGCGACAACGCTGCCCGGGCTGCGTTCCCGGACCGCCGCGACCCCCGTCGTACGGCGTCGGCGGCTCGGCCCCGGGAAGCCGATCAGGTTCGGGGCCGCGATCGGACCCGTACTGCTGCTGGTGATCTGGAGCATCGGCTCGGCCACCGGTTGGATCGACCAACGAGTACTGTCCGCGCCCTGGACGGTGGTGAGTACGGCCGGCGACCTGATCTCCGACGGACGCCTGCAGTCGAATCTCTGGACGTCCGCGCAGCGCGCCCTGCTCGGCCTCGCCCTCGGCATCGTGCTGGGTGTCGGCCTCGCACTGGTCTCCGGCCTGTCTCGGCTCGGCGAGGCGCTGCTCGACGGGCCGATCCAGATCAAGCGCGCGATCCCGTCGCTGGCGCTGCTGCCGCTGCTGATCCTCTGGCTCGGCATCGGTGAGTCGATGAAGGTCGTCACCATCCTGCTCGGGGTGTTCGTGCCGATCTACATCCACACCCACAACGGCCTGCGCACGATCGACAGCCGGTACGTCGAGCTCGCGCAGACCGTCGGCCTGTCGCGGTGGGAGTTCATCCGCCGCGTTGTCCTGCCGGGAGCACTGCCAGGCTTTCTGCTCGGGCTGCGGTTCGCGGTCACCGGCGCGTGGTTGTCGCTGGTCGTCGTCGAGCAGATCAACTCGACCAGCGGCATCGGCTACATGATGGAGCTGGCCCGCACGTACGGGCAGACCGACATCATCATCGTCGGCCTGGTCGTGTACGGCATCCTCGGCCTGCTCTCCGACGCAGCAGTCCGCCTGATCCAAAGGAGGACCCTCGCGTGGCGTCGCACACTAGCTGCATAATGGCCGCGCCTCCGGCACGGCGGGTCCTGGGGCTCGACCTCCCGGTCTTCCCTCGTCGCTCCGGTCGCTCCGCTCCTCAGTCCAGACCGGGAGGCTCCAGGACCGCGAGCACGGTCCAGGTACGTGATCTTGTCCGTCGGTACGACGATCGTGTTGTACTGGACGGGCTCGATCTGGACATTGCGCCGGGTGAATTCGTGGCGCTGCTCGGGAAGAGCGGATCCGGGAAGAGCACGCTGTTGCGGGCGTTGGCGGGGCTCGACCACGACGTCGACGGGACGGGTGAACTCGCCGTACCGCAGAACGTCTCCGTCGTCTTCCAGGATTCAAGATTGTTGCCCTGGGCAAAGGTGCTCGACAATGTTGTGCTCGGGCTCGGCGGCGCGGACGAGCGCGGTCGCCGGAGTTTGGACGAGGTCGGGCTCGCGGGGCGCGAGAACGCCTGGCCCAACGAACTGTCCGGCGGTGAACAACAACGGGTCGCGCTGGCGCGGTCGCTGGTACGGGAGCCGGAGCTCCTGCTCGCGGACGAGCCGTTCGGTGCGCTCGATGCGCTGACCCGGTTGAAGATGCACGTGCTGCTGCGGAAGTTGTGCGCGGCGCATCAAC
>DASSDE010001210.1:0-5755 GCA_035697365.1 Kribbella sp.
AAGGGCGGCATCGTCGCGCTGACGCTGACTGCCGCGCGCGACCTCGCCGACAAGGGAATCCGGGTCGTGACGATCGCCCCGGGCACGATGGAGACGCCGATGCTCGCCGGGCTGCCCGAGGAGACCCGGACTGTGCTCGAACAGCAGGTCCCGCATCCGTCCCGCCTGGGCAAGCCGTCCGAGTACGCCGCCCTGGTCCGGCACATCCTCGACAACCAGCTCCTGAATGGCGAGGTCATCCGCCTCGACGGTGCGCTCCGGATGCCGCCGCGCTGATGCGCCCCCGCGCACTGCTGCTGCGGGCCGGCTCGCCGTTCCTGCAGTTGTGGTTCCGCATCCGCAGGCCGGCAACGTTCGGCGTGAAGGCACTGATCCGGCACCCCGACGGCCGCTTCCTCGCCGTCCGCCACTCGTACGCGGACACCCACCGCTGGGCACTCCCCGGCGGCGGCTACAAACCCACCCGCGAAACCCCACCCGAAGCCGCCGCCCGCGAAATCCACGAGGAGCTGGGCCTCATCATCCGCCCAGCCGACTTCACGGTCCTGAGTACCACCGTCACGACGCTCGAAGGCAAGCACGACACTCTCACGACTGTCACCGCCTACAGCGACACCGACGTCACCACCCGCTCTCCGGAGATCGCCGAGGTGCGGTGGGTGAAAGACCTTCAGGAACTGGGGAATGCGCCGCTGTCGAAGTGGTTGCTTTCGGCCCTCATCGAATAGCTCCCGGCCCTTTCGCCCTCCCCCGAAACCAGGTGCGGCCGTGGTCGGCCGACCGGCACTCTCGAAGTGTTCGGCCCAACCACGAAAGGTACGGATCATGAGCATTCGCAGGGTCTTCTTCAGCGTCCTGGCCGGTGGAGCGATCGCAGCCGGCGGACTGGCCGTCCCGGCAGCCCAGGCAGCCGAAACCCCGGCCGCCCCCTCCACTTCGACGGTCGTTGCCTCCGACAACTGGGAGTACGTCGGCGACTTCTTCTGGCAGTCCGACTGCCACGCCGCCGGCGCCGCCGGCACCAAATGGACCAAGTACAAGTGCATCAACGGCTCAGCCGTCCCCGGCGACGACTACGAACTCTGGGTCGTCTACAACAAGTAGGGCCGTGAAGAGTTCGTGTCCGGGTCGGTGCACCGCCCGGACACGAACTCCTGCTCAGAGCGCGCTGCGAGCAGCACTGATCAACTGATCCGCCTGCCGGCCAGCCGCCGTTACCTGCTGCTTGGAAACAGTCCGCGGCTGATATCCAGCAGGAGTCTTCAACGCAAGAAGCCTGGCGAGAACAGTGCTCAGAGATTTGTCGACCCTGGCCAGTAGGGCCACGGCCTCCTTGTGGTCCTCGCCGCGTGAGTACTCCCCAAGCCGCGCGCAGCAGATCACGTCAGCGGCGGCGATCCCGGCGTGAACGCACAGTGTCACGTAGGCATTGTTGATCGTGCCCTCGGCGGGATCTCCTGTGAACTCTTGAATCAGACCCGCCGCCGTATGGAATTGATCAGCCACGTGCATCCTGCCGCGCCGGTCGGCCTCGCTGCACCGGTTCGTTCGTCCGGTCACGAAGATTTCCTCCCGCGGTGCAGCGCCTTGACCAACCAGACTTTGTCGCCGATCAGTGGGATGCCTTCTCTCTGGATGTTTGCGAGGGCGTCGACGTCACCGGCGGCCTCGACCTCGGACACACGCAGGTGCAGCACGTTCGTCGAGCTCCCGGTCCAGCGCGTCACCTCGCGTTCCAGGTCGAGGACGCGTTCTTGCCAGGCGTCCTCGCTCAGGTCGGAGAACAATTGGTCGTCGGAGCGCACGAGGAAGATGTCGATATCGCTGTCGTGGTGCATGTCGCCCCGCGCCGCGGAGCCGAACAGCGCTGCATAAACCACTTCCGGCCACGCTGCCAAGGCCGATGCCAACTGATCGATGAATCGGTCGCGAGTGGTCGCGATTTCCTTGATCGGCCTTGCGAGGAGATGCTTGTGGTTGAATCGGTACCGGTACATCGATGCGACACGTTCTTCGTCGAGCACGCCGTCTGCTGATAGCCGGGCGAGCGCTCGACGTACCTGATCCCGGCTGCTGATTCGGGACAGCTCCCGCACCTGGGAGATGCTGAACCAGTTGTCCGCACGCGCAAGCACCTGCAGGATCCGCCCGTCGGCGGCCGTACGAATGACGCCAAATGGGTCTTGGAGCTGCATGCCGATCCCTCCGTCAGACGCTGCCCGCAATCATGGCAGGTCTGCCTGATATGTGGCAAGTTTGCCAGATATCAGGCAGGGTTGCGGCTGTCTTTGGTGAACTTCAGCCAGCGGACGCCGTGGGCGGGGATTTGATCGCTCTGGCCGGCCCACAGGTCTTGTGGAGTGCCCTGTGCTGCAAGGGAGTCAAGCGGTATCGACACCTGGCGTGGGGTCGAGCCGGTCCAGAAGATGGCTGCGTAGGAGCAGTTGTTGCCTTGGGCTGTCCAAGCGATCAGCTCGCCGCCCTCGAGAGGTTCGCGGATGATTTCGCGGGAGGTGGTCGAGGTCGTCAGGGCTTCTTGGAGGGCTGGGTTTTTCAGCAGGGCAAGGGTTTCCGGGGATGTGGTGGGGAGATCGCCGCCCATCATCAGTGGGGACCTGGCCATCGCCCAGAGGGTGAGCAGGGTTTTCTGCTCGTCGAGGGTCAGGCGGCTCATCCGGTCGTCGCCGCGTTCGGCGCGGATGCCGATGTGGCCCAGGGGGAGCATGTCCGCGTCGGCCCAGCCGCCGGGTTGCTGGAACGGCGCCCAGCGCGCCAGCCGCGCGAATTGGGCGTGTACGTCCTCCCATCGGTCCCAGAGGTCGTCCGAGATCCGCCACAGCTGCGCGTTCGCCCGCAGATGGTCGAGGTGATGCGTCGACAACATCGTGCCGGGCGACAACGACAGCACGATGTCCCGTCCGCACCGCTGGATCGCGCGTGCGTACGCCTCGATCTCCCGCGAGTGGTACGGCGCCAGCATGTCGTCGGCCTTGACGAAGTCCACGCCCCAGCCGGCGAACTGCGCCACCTGCGCGTCGTAGTACGCCTGCGCGCCGGGATGGTCGTGGTCGAGCCCGAGGTTGTCCGGGTTCCACGCGCACACGTTTTCCGGATCCGCGATCTCTCCCGCCCGCCACGACGTTCCGTACACCGGCAGGTCCAGCTCGACCGCCCTGCGCGGGATCCCGCGCATGATGTGCAGCCCGAACCTGAGCCCGAGCGCATGCACCCGCGCGGCCAGCGGCCCGAAACCGGCACCGTCCGCAGCCGACGGGAACCGTTGCGGCGCCGGCAGTTGGCGACCGTACTCGTCCAGGACGATCGGGGCGTTCTCGTTGTACCCGTGCGAGCGCGCCGTCGGGTCGTACCAGGCGATGTCCACGACGACCGTGTCCCACCCGAACGGCAGCAGCTCGTCGTGCATCACCTGCGCGTTCGCCAGGACCTCGGCCTCGGTCACCGTCGTACCGAAACAGTCCCAGCTGTTCCAGCCCATCGGCGGCGTCACCATTCGGCGAACGATCCGTCGTCGTGGCGCAGCACCGGTGAGCGCCAGCGGTGCGGGTCCGCGGCCGCTGCCCGTACCGCATCCTCGTTCACCTCGATGCCCAGCCCGGGACCGGTCGGACGCTGCACGTGCCCGTCGGTGAAGGCGAACACGTCCGGGTCCACCAGGTAGTCGAGCAGTGCGTTGCCGCCGCCGTACTCGATGCCGAGGCTCTGCTCCTGGATCAGGAAGTTCGGCATCGCGAAGTCCAGTTGCAGGCTGGCGGCGAGGGTGATCGGGCCGAGCGGGCAGTGCGGTGCGACGCTGACGTCGTACGCCTCGGCCATCGCCGCGATCCGGCGTACTTCGGAGATGCCACCGGCGTGCGACACGTCGGGTTGCGCGACGGCGATCCCAGCCGGCAGTACGTCGCGGAAGTCCCAGCGGGAGAAGAGGCGTTCGCCGGTTGCGATCGGGATGGAAGTGGACTCGGTGATGCGGCGCAGGTCGCGGGCGAACTCGGGCAGTGTTGGCTCCTCGATGAACATCGGGAGCAGCGGCTCGAGGAGTGGAAGCAGTTGGCGGGTGGCGGCCGTACTGAACCGCCCGTGGAGATCGAGGGCGATGTCGATACCGTCACCCAGTGCGTCACGGAGCGCCTCGACGCGGCTGACGGAGGCGCGGAGTTGGGCGGCGGACGGGATCGGGGGGAGTGCCTCGGACAGGTTGAGCTTGAGAGCCGTGAAGCCCTTCGCAACCTTGGCCTGTGCCTCGTCGACGAGTTGTGCGTTGTCGCTGCCGTGGACCCAGGTGTAGACGCGCGCCCGCTGCCGGACCGGTCCGCCGAGCAGTTCGTGCACCGGTACGTCGTGGTAGCGCCCCTTGATGTCCCACAACGCCTGGTCGATCCCGGCCAGCGCGCTCGACAGCACCGGACCGCCGCGATAGAAGCCGCCCTTGGCCATCACCTGCCAGTGCTCCTCGATGCGCAGCGGATCCTGCCCGACGAGGTACTCCATCAACGCCCCGACCGCGCCCTGAACCGCCTCGGCCCGCCCCTCGACGATCGGCTCACCCCACCCGCTGATCCCGTCATCGGTATCGATCCGCAGGAACTGCCATCGCGGCGCCACCAGAAACGTCTCGTACCCAATAATTCTCACGTTTCAACACTAATCACCACCGCCCGCCGTCGCCTTCCGCCACGGCGCACTAGCGGCGTGGTGGGGTGAAGGAGCTGGGTGGGTCGAAGAGCTGCGCGGGTTCCAGCTGGTGGTGTGGGCCGGACCTGATGATGTCCAGGACGGCGCCGTTGTAGGCGAAGCAGACGGAGTAGGGCAGGTGGACCGCCTGGGTCTTGTTGCCGGTGTGGAGGAGGACAACGAACTCGCGGGCAGCTGGGTCGTTGCAGCCGGCCGGGACGGGCGGCACGCTGCGGGTTTGCAGATCAGCGATGACCTGGCGGCTCAGTTCGGCGACCTGGCCGGCCGGTACGGCGGAGCCCGCGATCAGCGAGCCGTTCCAGTACTCGCAGACCGATGCCGAGGTGACCTGTTCCCGGATGTCCGGCGCCTGGATCGAGACTTGCACGGGCTGCTGCGGGCTGCAGCCGTACGGGTCGGTGCCTGCGATCGGTCGCGCGGAGTCCAGGATCTTGTCGCGCAGGGCATCATCCTTGGTGAGCACGCTCAGCTTGACGCCACCGACCACGCGCGTCTCCTCGGTCCAGCCACCGTCGTACCGCGTGACCCCAGGCGCTTGGACGTCGTCGAACCAGAGGTACGGCCTCCGCTCGTCGAGCGGGATCACCGGAGTTGCGCAGCTGTACCGGCGGCTCTCGGGCCAGCCGTTCACCCGTCCGACGATCGGCACCGCCGGGTCCGACAGGATCGTGCAGGGAGCGGGACCGGAGACGTACTGCGTCCAGGTGGACGGAACTTGTACCTGGACTGTTCTGAACGACTCCCAACGCCAGCCAGGCGCCAGGTTCTGGGCGATCGGGGCGTCGGTGTTGAGCTGGGTGTGGGAGGCCGTGATGGCGGTGGCGACGGCTGCTGCTGCGACCACGACGGCGCCGAGGGCGCGGCCGGTACGGCGGCGGTGCAGGCGGGCGTGCACAGCGTCCAGGAGGCGATCGTCCGAGGGGGCGTCCGCCGCGTGCTTCGACAGGCTGTCGGCGATGAGTTGCTCGTTGCTGTCCATCAGCGTTTGACCTCCTCGGTCCCGATGGTGGTGCGCAGCGACGCCAGCGCACGGTGGATCTGCGAG
>DASSDE010001211.1:0-2346 GCA_035697365.1 Kribbella sp.
GATCGAGTTTGTCCCCAGGCCATGACAGCCTGTGGATGACTGTTCACGGCCTGCTCGGCGACCAGGCAGAATGTCCGCCG
Organism: Kribbella sp.; assembly: GCA_035697365.1. Lineage (GTDB taxonomy): Bacteria > Actinomycetota > Actinomycetes > Propionibacteriales > Kribbellaceae > Kribbella. Next base: position 81 of record DASSDE010001211.1, read on the forward strand.
ACAACCGATCAGGCAAAGCGAAGCGATCCATCGACTGGGGAGACGACGTGGTCGACACACAGGTGCGAAGCGGATTCGGGGCGCCGGCTGCTCCGGCGCAGCGCAACCGGAAGGCGCGCTGGAAGGACGGCCGCCTGGTGCTCGGCGTGCTGCTCGTCGCGGTCACCGCGCTGGCGGGCGCCAAGCTGCTGTCGTCCGCGGACGACACGACCACGATCTGGGCGGCCAAGCACGAGCTCCGGGTGGGCAGTCCGCTGACCGACGACGACCTGACCACGGTGCGGGTCCGCTTCACCAGCAGCAACGACTCCGAGCGGTACCTGTCGGCCGACGCCGACCTGAAGGGTCTGGTGGTCGGCCGGACGGTGGGGCCGGGCGAGTTCGTACCGAAGGACGCCGCTGTCACCAAGTCCGACCAGGATCGCACCGAGTTGCCGCTGTCGGTCGCCACCGGCCATCTGCCGCCGGACACCGCGGTCGGCGACGTCGTCGATGTCTGGGTGGTGCCCAAGGACGGCGGGCGGCCGGCCTCGCAGCTGTGGACAGGTGTCCGTGTGCTGCAGGTCGACTCGGTGAAGGGGGTGGCCGGCGGGTCCGCGCGCAGACAGGTGACAGTGGACCTGGCGAAGAGCGATCTGACTCATTTGGGTTCCGCGCTGGCCGCGATGAGCGTCGGCGAGCCGACCCTGGTCCGGAAGGCCAGCTGATGTCGATTCCGGTCCTGCTGGCCGTGACCGGTGCCTCCTGGGAAGCAGACGTCGTACGGCGGACCGAGCACGCCCAGGGCATTCGGGTCGTACGGCGTTGTGTGGACATCGCCGACGTGATGGCCGCCGCCGCGAGCGGTCAGGCCCGTGCGGTGCTGGTCGCCGACGCGCTGTCCCGGCTCTCGTCGGACGCCGTCGCCGCGTTGCATGCCCGCGGCATCGTTGTGCTCGCCCTGGTCGACCCGTTGGAGACCGGCGCGCCGTTCGGCGCCGAGGACCGGCTGGCGCGGATGGGGATCGAGCGGATCCTGCCCGCGGACGTCAGCCCGGCAGATCTCGGTCGTGCGGTCGCGGACGCGGTGGAGTCCGGCCCGCCGGTCGCCAGCTCGCACTTCGCGGGCGGATTCGTGCCGTTGACCCCGGAGGAAGCGGCCAACCCACGGCCGCCGGCGTTCCCGCAGGGCACCGGCCGGCTGATCGCGGTCTGGGGCCCGACGGGCGCGCCCGGGCGGACGACGGTCGCGGTCAACCTGGCCAGCGAGCTGTCGCTGCGCCGCGTACCGACCCTGCTCGCCGACGCGGATGTGTACGGCGGGACCGTGGCGCAGATGCTCGGCATGCTCGACGAGACCTCCGGGCTGGCGGCCGCCGCGCGCTCCGCGTCGAACGGTTCGCTCGACACAGTCATGCTCGCCCGGCACGCCCGCGAGGTGAACCCGCATCTCCTGGTGTTGTCGGGTCTCAGCCGCGCCGACCGCTGGACGGAGCTCCGGCCCGCCGCGGTCGAGTCCATCTGGGCGACCGCGCGGACGCTGGCGCCGCTGACGGTCGTGGATGCCGGGTTCTGCATCGAGACCGACGAGGAGATCTCGTTCGACTCGCTCGCCCCGCGGCGCAACGGCGCGACCGTGTCGACCCTCGAGGAGGCCGACGAGGTGATCGTCGTCGGGACGGCGGACCCGGTCGGCCTGACCCGCCTGATCCGGGCCGTCCACGAGGTGCGGGCGGTCGTCCCGTCGGTCGGCGTCCGCGTGGTCGTGAACCGGCTCCGTTCCGGGGCGCTCGGCGGCTCGCCGGGCGAAGCGGCCATGAACGCCCTCCGGCAGTACGCGGGCATCGACCATGCCGTCCTGCTGCCGTACGACCTGAACGCCGCGGACGCCGCGATGGCGCACGGGCGCAGCCTGGCCGAGGCAGCGAAGTCGAGCAAGCTCCGCAAGGCGTTCCAGCAACTCGCCGCCGAGGTGGCCGAGGCATTCCACACGGTCCCGGCCGGGAAGACCGCCTAGGGCGTTTGGATGCGAGACACGCCTGAAGCTCAGGGTCGATCCGGGGGATATCCCGACGCGCTCGGGCGGACGGATCTGCCAGGGTGACGGTATGTCTGATGTGCAGAGCCGCCCGCACGGCTCGATGAGCCCGCAGCGCCGGTACGGGATCGCGATCTCGGTCGCCCTGATCCTCGGCGGCGCCTACTGGGCGCTCACCGGGCTGACCGAGGGCACCAAGTCCGGCCAGAGCAGCTACACGTTGCAAGGCAGCACGCTCGAGGTGAAGGG
>DASSDE010001212.1:0-2956 GCA_035697365.1 Kribbella sp.
CGGTCGGGTCCCCGCCCCTCCGGGCAGCGGAAGGTCACACCGTGCCGGCTCTCACCGGACGGATCGGCGCGCCCACGTACGCGGCTGTACTGCGTACTCCCGGCGCGTGGAAGTTCTATTTCGCGGCGGCCCCGGCCAAGATCGGGATCGCCATGACGGGCCTCGGCATCGTCTGGCTCGTCCACGGCTCGACCGGCTCGTATGCCGCGGCGGGCAGCGTCACCGGGGGCTTTGCCGTCGCCGAGGCGGTTGCCGGGCCGCAGGTCGCACGGCTCATCGACCGTTTCGGTCAGACCCGGATGCTGCCGATCACCCTGCTCGTGCACGCGACCGCGGTCCTGGTGCTCATCGGCCTGTCAGCGACAGATGCGCCGCTGCCGGCGCTCATCGCGACAGGCGTGCTGGCAGGCGCGTCATTGCCGCAGATCGGTGCGCAGACAGGAGCCCGCTGGTCCCATGCCTTGCGTGATACGCCGCTGCTCTCGTCGGCGTTCGCACTTGAGGCACTGAGCGTCGGCGTGGCGTTCATGGTCGGACCGGGGCTGGTCGGCATCGTCAGCTCCTCCGGCACCCCCGCACTGGGCTCGGCGCTCGCAACGGGTCTCCTGCTGTCCGGTGGCCTCCTGCTGGCAGCACAACGCAGTACTGCCCCACCGCCCACCGCCCCTGGTCAGCACGGTGGCACGAAACGCCTGCTGCACAAGCGATTCGCCGGTCTGGTCGGTACGAACGTCGGCATCGGCCTGTTCTTCGGCAGCATGCAGGTGTCGGTCACGGCCTTCGCAGTCTCCAGAGGTACGCCGGGCCTCGCCGGACCGCTCTACAGCATCACCAGCCTGGTGAGTCTGATCGCCGGCTTCGCGTACGGGACCAGGCGCTGGCGGACCGCTCCGGAGACGCAGTTCGTGATCGCCTTCGTCTGGCTTGCCATCAGCTGCGTGCCTTTGATCGCAGTAGACACACCGTTGACGGCAGCTCTCGCGTTGACGCTGCCAGGCCTCGCGATCGCGCCGTTCCAGACCCTGTCCGCCGTACTGACCGAGTCAGCGGTCGACTCCGCCGTACTGACCCAGGCCTTCACCTGGCTGAACTCAGGCGGCGCCGCAGGCATAGCACTCGGCTCCGCCTTCGCCGGCTGGATCGTCGACGGACACAGCCCCCAGTACGGCTTCGCTGTAGCCCTCACAGCCGCGACAGCAGCCCTACTCATGGCCCTGACAGTCAAACTCAGCGGTAGGTGATTTGGCGTTCGGCTGCGGCGCGGGCCAAGTACTCGGCTGGGGTCAGGCCGATTTGTTGTTTGAACTCGTTGGAGAAGTGGGCCTGGTCGAAGTAGCCGAGGGAGGCGGACAGTTCGGCGAGCTCGGCTACGTCGCCTTGGGCGAGGAGCTCGGCGCCGTCGTGCAGTCGGTAGCGGCGGAGCACCCACTTCGGGCCCACGCCGACGTACCGGCGGAACAGGCGTTGCAGGGTGCGGATCGGTACGTCGAAGCGCTCGGTGACCTCGTCGACGCGGGCCATCGAGCGGTCGGCGGCCATCGCGCCGACGATCTCCCGGACCAGCTCGTACGCGGGGTCGGGCGGGGCCAGGTGATCACGCAGGAACGCCTCGAACACCGCACGCCGCCGGACGTCGGACTCGGCCTCGAACATCAGGTCCGTGAGCCGGTCGCCGTCCGGGAACACCGCGGTCAGCGGCAGCACCTGGTCGCGGAACGAGCCCACGTCCAGACCGGTGATCGCACCGAACCCGCCGGCCCAGAACTTCACCCCGAACGCCCGTCCGCGCCCGGACAGCTCGCGCTCGAACTTCCGTGTGCAGACACCGTTCACGAAGGCGCCGCCGGGCTGCTCGAACGTCAGGTTCACGGCCGGGAACGGCAGCACCTCGGCGGTGTACGGCTCGTCGAGATCCCACTCGACGACCCAGTACCACTCCACGAACCGCCCGGCGTCCGGCCCCGGCGCGAGCCGGTGCAACGAACGGTGCCGGGCCTGCTCGCGCGGGTGCAGGATGCCTCTCTCGCTGTCGGCTGGCTGGGTCACGTGGGGGCTGTCGCTTTCTTACAAGACCGTTCGAGGCATGGCAGATTGAATGTCAGTCATGACGACGAACACCGTAAACCCCATCCCCGACAGCTATCACTCGCTGACCCCGTTCATCGCCGTCCCGGACGGTGCGAAGGCGCTCGAGTTCTACACGTCGGTGTTCGGCGCCGAGGTGATCAGCCGGCAGGACATGCCGGACGGGCGGGTCGCGCATGCCGAGCTGAAATTCGGCAACTCGATGCTGCAGCTGAGTGACGAGATGCCGCAGATCGGGCTGCGGGCACCGACCGGCGAGTGGGTGCACTCGTCGCTGGTGCACTACGTGCCGGATGTCGACACCACGTACGCCAAGGCGCTCGAGGCCGGCGCGAAGTCGGTCGAGGAGGTGCAGACGTTCCTGACCGGCGACCGGTTCGGCACCGTGATCGACCCGTTCGGGCACCGCTGGGCGATCATGACCCGGGTCGAGGACGTCTCCCGCGAGGAGGCCGAGCGTCGGGTCAACGAGTGGCTGGCGTCCGGAGCGGCCGGCGGCGAGTAGGGCCGGTGGCGAAGATCCAGAAATGAGGAAGCGGCCCGCCGGAACCGTCCCCTGCGGCAGTTTCGGCGGGCCGCTGACTAAGAGTGTGCACGTGATCACGCTAAATGGCAACCCGTCAGTTGAGGGAACAGCGAAGTTCGAGGCTTGTGGACAGGCCCGAAACGGGAGCCTCCTGGTCCGGTAGGCTTTGGTCGCAAGAGCCTGGATGCGTTGCCGGATGAATGCCCGGTGAACGTCTCCGGGCTTCACCGTTTCCAGCACCGGCCGCCACGGGGTGTGAGGTTGGTGCGTGAAGAGGAGGGCTGAGATGCCCGCAATCGTGCTCGTCGGCGCCCAGTGGGGCGATGAGGGCAAGGGTAAGGCGAC